>CALVDU010000001.1 GCA_944326375.1 uncultured Bacteroidales bacterium
GTGACAATGGAGGACGCAATCGAGAACATCGACATCGGAGGCCCGTCAATGCTCCGCAGCGCGGCCAAGAACTGGAAGGACGTTACCGTTGTGTGCGACCCTGAGGACTATGCGACAGTGCTCGGCGAAATCCGTTCCAACGGCAACACAACACCGGAAACGCGTCTCAAACTTTCCGCAAAGGCATATACCCACACTGCGGAATACGACATGATGATTGCAACCTACATGAGGAAGCAGGCAGGGCTGAACGAAAAACTGTTCCTCGAATACGACCTCAAGCAGGGACTCCGTTACGGGGAAAATCCTCATCAGAATGCCAAGTTCTTCGCTTCTGCAGAGAAAGTGCCTTATTCCCTCGCGACTGCAGAGCAATTGAACGGCAAGGAACTCTCATACAACAACATACAGGATGCCAATGCAGCCCTCAACATCGTCCGTGAATTCGATGTGCCTTTCTGCGTGGGCCTGAAGCACATGAATCCTTGCGGTGCGGCAATCGGCACTGACGTTGTGGACGCATGGAAAAAGACATACGAGGCTGACAAGGTCAGCATTTTCGGCGGCATCGTTGCCACCAACCGTGAAATCAACAAGGAGGCGGCTGAACTCATGAAGCCTATTTTCCTTGAAATCATCATGGCTCCTTCATTCTCCGACGAGGCTCTCGAAGTTCTCCGCACCAAAAAGAATCTCCGTCTGCTCAAGGTTGACATGTCCAAAGACAATGCTGTGCGCACACAATACGTAAGCGTTAACGGCGGAATGCTCGTTCAGGACCTCGACAAGGAGACCAAGACCGTCGTCCCTGAAATGTGCGTCACCGAAACCAAGCCTGAAGCATCGCAGATGAGCGACCTCGATTTCGCATGGCACATCGTGAAGCATGTGAAGTCCAATGCCATAATCGTTGCCAAAGACGGCATGACCCTCGGCGTCGGTGCAGGCCAGATGAACCGTATCGGTTCAGCCGAAATTGCCCTCAAAGAGGCTGAGGCTGCCTATAAAGAGAAAGGTCAAGACGTGCGCAAAGCCGGTCTTGTCATGGCTTCCGACGGTTTCTTCCCGTTCGACGACTGCGTGACCCTTGCTGCCGAATACGGCGTGAAGGCAATCGTGCAGCCTGGCGGCAGCATCCGTGACAACGATTCTATTGTGAAGGCGAATGAGGCGGGGATTGCGATGTTGTTTACTGGGATGCGTCATTTCAAACACTAAAGCCGGAGCGGCATAGCGGGTGGATTACTGCGTTACGTTCGGTATTCAGAAGTCCTCACATACTCCAGTATGCTGCGGCTTCTTCGCCCTCCGTGCCTTGTACTCCACCCACTCTTCCGCTCCTTGCGGTGTGTATTCATGCGCCTTGCATCTGAGCCCTTTATTCCAAAATACAGCCGGAGCAGCATAGCGGGTGGGGCTTCTCCAGTCATTTTGTATTCTATGGAATACGGAAAGCAATAAGGCAATTGAAACAGTAAGGCAGGTCATGCCTGAACTTTGGTGTTGTTGGATTCAATGAACTTGTAATAGAACAGCGTATAGAAATCCGTAAGCCTGAATATGTTGTTACGGACTTTGCTGCCATATCTTCCCTTGTCATCCCCGACTTGTTCTCCGACAACAGCCTGTCTATATTCTGTGCGAGGCTGTCTGCCGTATTCAGAAGACTCAGATAGAAAGGCACGCCTCCGAATATCATATAGCATTGCAATACATATTGATGAAAGCATGTTAAAAATCAGAAAATTGTAAAAATATTAAAGTATATTTTGTATATTTGACAAAGAAATCAGATATAATAAACTATACTTTATATTTCATGGGTCCAATCATTGATCGTCCGATTTATCTCGACCATATCGTATCTCTGCTCAACAAAGGAACGATGATCATTCTTGTCGGCCAACGGAGAGTGGGCAAAAGTTATATGCTCAAGCAGTTGCAGTTATGGCTGTCAAAAAATTCCCCGAAGGCGAATGTCCTCTACATAGACAAGGAACTTCATGCTTTCAAGGATATAGTCAGTGCTGATGATCTTTATGATTATGTCGTGGCGCATCTTCCTGAACAAGGGGAGAATTATCTTCTTATAGACGAGGTGCAGGATATTCCTGACTATGAGAATGCCTTGAGGAGTCTTCATGCGGAAAACAGATGTCAGATTGTGGCGACCGGCAGCAACGCATACGTGTTTTCATCGGAATTGAGCACGCGCTTGTCCGGACGCTATGTCGAAATACCCGTCCATAGTCTTACATACAGGGAATTCCTGCAATTTCACGGGCTGGATGACAATGACCGGAGTTTTCAGGCTTATCTTCGTGTGGGAGGGCTTCCGGGATTGTGTCACTACGATTTGGACGACGAAAGGCAAGTGGCTGATTATCTGCAGGGAGTCTACAATACGATTCTTATGCGTGATGTCATTGTGCGGGAGGAAATCCGTAATGTGCCGTTCATAGAAAATTTGGCATTATTTGTTGCAGACAATATCGGAAAACTTGTATCTGTGCGCAATATTGCCAATACAATGAAGTCACACGGGGCAAAAGTGTCGGAAATTCTGACTGCAACATATCTGAAATATCTTTGCGGAGCCTTGATTATAACGCCAGTGTCCCGCTATGACATTCATGGTAAACGTATTTTTGAGCAGAACAACAAATACTATTTTACTGATCACGGATTGCGTAACATGATTTGCGGATTCAATTTGAGAGGCAGTATTGAGAAAATTGTCGAGAATGTGGTATGGCATCATCTTGTAGCGCAGGGATTCCGTCTTAACGTAGGAATACTGCGCAATGGCGAAGTGGATTTTGTCGCCACCAGGGGCGATCGGAAAATGTATGTGCAGGCAACCTATCTGCTCGGTTCGGAAAACACGATAGAGCGTGAGTTCGGCAATCTGCAGAGCATACGCGACAATTATCCCAAATATGTTGTGTCGCTGGATCCTGCCAGCGGAGGTATTCCGGAATATCCTGGAATCATGCATCTGCATCTCCGGGAGTTTCTTATGACAGATTTTTCTGTTCCGGGCATTTGATTTTCATGTCCGGTTCAATGCGCATCGGTAGTCTTGGAGGATTCTTCTGTGTTTTACAGGTTTTTTGTAATGTCCCTTGATTTGCCCGTTTATGGCGTAGAATCTGTCTATTACAGATTTAACGGATTTACGGAATTATGGGTTGCCATAGTCGGGAACAATTCTTATTTTTGTAGGATTGGAATTATTGATTGAGATTATGAAGCATAAAGTATTGGTGGTGGGCGGAGGCGGAAGATGCCACGCCATTGTGGATGCGCTTTCGCGTTCGCCGAAAGTCGGCAAAATTTATTGTGCTCCGGGAAATGCAGGTATTGCTGCCCAGGCGGAATGTGTGCCGTTGAAGGAAACTCAGACTGAGGCGTTGCGTGATTTTGCAAAGGAAAATGACATTGACCTCACGGTCGTAGGGCCGGAAGTTGCCCTTGCAGCAGGAATCGCTGATGTTTTCAAGGCTGCAGGATTGAGAATTTTCGGTCCGGACAAGGCTGCTGCCACCATAGAGTCGAGCAAGGATTTCGCCAAAAGGCTCATGGACAAATACAATGTGCCTACGGCTGCGTTCAGAACGTTTGAGGACTATGCCGGGGCGGTTGAATATGTGCGGAACGGGAAATTCCCTGTCGTGCTCAAATATGACGGGCTTGCCGCAGGAAAGGGCGTGGTGATTCCGGAAACATTCGCTGAGGCGGAAGATGTGCTGAAGGACATGCTTCTTGACGACAAGTTCGGAAAAGGGAAAGTCGTGGTGGAAGAATTCCTTACAGGGCCTGAATTTTCGTTCATGTGTTTTGTGGACGGAAAAGATGTGTATCCTATGGCGATTTCTCAGGACCATAAGCGTGCCTACGAAGGGGACAAAGGTCCGAACACGGGCGGAATGGGGGCGTATTCTCCTGTGCCTCTGATTTCTGATGAGGACGTGGAATATTCCCTTGAAAAGATAATGAAACCCGTGGCAGCGGGAATGGTTGCCGAAGGGTGTCCGTTCAAGGGCGTGCTTTATGGCGGTCTTATGAAAACTCCTGACGGAGTGAAAGTTATCGAGTTCAACTGCCGTTTCGGCGACCCTGAGACGGAAGTTGTGCTGCCTCGGCTGGAGTCTGACATCTATGACATTTTCTCGGCTGTCTCCGACAATACGCCGATGCCGGAAATAAAATGGTCAGACGACGTGACAATAGGCTTTGTAATGGCGTCAAAGGGTTATCCCGGTTCATACGACAAGGGTTTTGAGATAGACGGAATCGAGGAAGCGGAAGCTCTCGGCAATGTACGCATATACCACATGGGAACGGCAATGAAGGACGGCAGGATTGTCACTTCGGGCGGTCGTGTCCTTATGGTTGTCGGAAGCGGTCCTGACCTCAAGGCTGCGCGTGAGAAGGCGCTCAAGGCGGTTTCGTTGATCAGGTGTGATAATTTATTCTGGCGCAACGATATAGGCTGGAGGTGCGGTGTGTCATAGCCGGCAATCTGCGGCGTTGCACTCGGCTCGCCAATACTCACATACGCCAAGTATGCTGCGTTTGCCTCGCTTTCGTGCGTCTTGCACCTTACCGGCTCTGACGCACCGGCGGAGTCGAACGTTATAGCCGGCAATCTGCGGCGTTGTGCTACAATATTTTGCAGAGTTCGCTGAACTCGCTGATTCTGAACAGATGAGGATGGTCAAACTCATCTGTTTTTTCGTGTTGCCAGGTGGTCTTGAACGGAATGTGCACACCGTAGCCGCCGAGAGTAAGCACAGGAGCGATGTCGGACTTGAAGGAATTGCCGACCATCAGAAGTTCATGGCTCTCTATTCCGAGGAAGTCCAAAAGTCTGCAATAGGCTTCCGGAGTCTTGTCGGAGACTATTTCGATGTGGCTGAAATATTTTTTCAGTCCGGACCTTTCGAGCTTGTTTTCCTGGTCGAGCATGTTGCCTTTTGTGATGACTATCGTGCGGTAATGCCTTGTTTTCTGCAAAGTTTCCAGAGTCTCGGCGACGCCTGGCAGGGGAGTGGACGGTATGTGGAGCAGAGATTTTCCGAGACTGTGGATTTCATGGATTTTCGCAGCCGGAATGGTGTCGTTGCTCACTTTCAGGGCAGTTTCTATCATTGACAGCGTGAATGCCATGGCCCCGTAACCGAATATCTGCATGTTTGCCATTTCGATACTGAAAAGGTCTTTCAGAACTGTCTCTGGATCACCGTATTCCTGCAATATTTCGCCAAGGCGTTTTTCTGCTTCGTCGTAGTAGGTCTGGTTCTCCCAGAGTGTGTCGTCGGCGTCGAATGCCACCACTTTTATATTGTCCATAGCCTTTGTCTTTTTTTTAGCGGCCCAAAAATAGGGAAAATATCCTGAAATTTTGCTAACTTCGTAGGATGTTGCGAAAAATCGGATAACGAAAAAATCGGATAAGATGATAATAAGCGGTAAAGAACTGTCGGCAAGGATGAAGTCCGACATGGCGGCTCAGGTCGCAGAGTTTCCTGAAAAATACGGCAGAGTGCCGCATCTTGCGGTTGTGCTTGTGGGTGATGATCCTGCGAGCGTCTCATACGTGACCGGAAAGGCGAAAGCCTCGGAAGTCGTGGGCATAAAGAATACTACAATCCGCCGTCCGGCTGACATTTCCGAAGCGGAACTCCTGTCTCTGATTGACGGGCTGAACGCTGACGAAGGCGTGGACGGAATCCTTGTCCAGTTGCCTCTTCCGAAGCACATTTCTGAGGCTAAGGTCATTGCGGCGGTGGACAAGTCGAAGGATGTGGACGGATTCCATCCGCTGAACGTGGCGGCATTGTGGCAGAAGCAGGAATGTACCGAGCCGTGTACCCCTAAGGGCATCATCAGAATGCTGAAATCGGCCGGCGTGCAGATTTCAGGGAAGCGGGCAGTAGTGGTGGGGAGAAGCAACATTGTGGGCCTGCCTGTGGCAAAACTTCTTCTGGACGAAAATGCTACCGTGACCATCGCGCACAGCCGCACCGCAGACCTTCCGTCCGTGACACGTACCGCAGACATCCTCGTCGTGGCAATAGGAAAGCCCCGTTTTGTGACGGCTGACATGATTTCCGACGGGGCAGTAGTGATAGACGTCGGAGTCAACAGGGACCCTGAAACGGGAAAACTCTGCGGAGACGTGGATTTCGCCGCCGCAGAGTCTAAAGCGTCTGTCATCACTCCTGTTCCCGGAGGCGTAGGTCCGATGACCATAGCCTGCCTCATGGAGAACACTATCGAGTGCTTTCTCAGAAAGATGAAATGATGGCCATATATCCGCCTCCTCTTGCCATGTCTACGGTAAGGGAGGTGGTTTTTGTCACTTTCGAAGTTCCTGTCCGGAAATCCTTTGCCTGGCTTCCGGCGTTAACTCCGTCGGCATGATATTCCAAGGTCCATTCTCCTTCTCCGAGGAAGTCAAGAGGAATTTCAATGGAACGTGCCTCTGAACCGTTCATCGCACCGATGAACCATTTGTCACCTGAACGTCTTGCCATGACGACATATTCTCCCGGCTCTCCTCCGAGTGCCACAGTCTCATCCCATACGGTCGGAGTTTCCTTGATGAATCTGAAACTTTCAGGATTTTCGTCATATTTCGTAGGGCTGTCGGATACCATTTGCAGAGGACTTTCGTAGATAACATACATTGCGACCTGATGGCTTCTCGTGCCATGGCTCATCGGTTCGTGCTGGTTGAACCAGAACGTTTCAGGGTGAGCGTTCAGCATTGCGCCCGGAGTGTAATCCATCGGACCTGCCCACATTCTCAGGAACGGGAGCATGACATCATGGTCGACAGTGGCCTTGTCGCTCCATTTGTTGTATTCAAGACCTAAAACACCCTCCCGAGTCATCAGATTAGGATATTTTCTCCTCATTCCCTCGTTAGGATATGAACCGTGGAAATCTACGAGAAGTTTATATTCTGATGCTTTTTGGGCGACAGTTTCGTAGAAATTCACCATTTTGGCGTCATTTCTGTCCATGAAGTCGATCTTGACTCCTTTGACTCCCCATTCACTGAACTGGCTGAATGCCTCATCCATCTGTCTCTGCACGTTCACCCATTTGGCCCACAATTGTATGCCTACACCCTTTTCGGCGGCGTGGCGGCATATACGCGGTATATCTACCCCTGGTGCCAGTTTCAAAAGGTCATTCCTGTCGGACCAGCCTTCGTCTATAAGGACATATTCAATGCCGTTTGCTGCGGCATAATCCACAAGGTAGAGATAAGTGTCGGTATTTATGCCGCTCTTGAAGTCCACGTCATAGATGTTCCTGTCATTCCACCAGTCCCAGAGCACCTTTCCCGGCTTTATCCATGACCAGTCTGCGTCAGAGCACTTTTCGTCCGAAAGGGCATATATCAGTTCGCTTTCGAGAATGTCGGAAGCCGAGTCGAAAATGCCTGCCACTCTCCATGGAAATGCCCGTTCTCCTGCTCTTTCCACGATGCAGTCCTTTCTTGACATCGCATATATCTTGTTGCCTCCTTCAATCAGTTCTTCCTTGTCCGGATAGTATGCGAACAGGCTTTCAAATCCTGTCCCTGTAGGCTTGAGGTACATTCCCGCATAGTCATGGAGATTGGCTTCGGCAAGAAGTACCTTGTATTTTCCTGCTTCTACCATTACCGGTGTCAGAGAAAATTTGTCTGACGGGACCTTGCTCAGGGGCAGACGTGAATAATTGAATTCAAACCAGTTCTGCAGCTGGTCGGTAAGGAGAGTCCAGGACATCGGGTCTCCCTCGAAAGCGTAGACGGTCTTTTCAGCCTTTACCGGCGCAGGATTGTCCCCGGTGCTTACGAAACGGTAGGCTATGCCTTCGTCGTAAGCCCTGAACTCTATCCTGTACCCCTTGAATTTCAGGGACGCCGTATTGTAGGAGATGTCGAGTGTGCTGTATTTTCTTGGGACAGTAAATTCTATGTGTTCGGTGACGGTTTCTGCCCTGCTGATGCTGCATTTGCCCGTTCCCCATACTTCGTCGCCGACAGTCATTGACAGGCTGCACCCGTCCATAATTACTTCGCCATTCCTTGACACAGACCAGGTTATGCCGTTGTCGGTGTTGACGGTAAGCACATTGCTGCCGTCCGGAGAAGACAGGGTAAGTGTCTTCCCGGACATTCCGGCAGAGCAGAGGCAGCAGAATGCAAAAGTTGCTGCAAATATCTTCTTCATGTCAGTTTCCTCCTGAAAGTACAATCAAAGACAGTCCTGCGATGAAGAAGACGAACATCACGGCGAGCAGCCGTTTCGTGGATGCTGTGCATCCGGCAAACTCTTTCCAGATGAACACTCCCCACAGGGCGGCAATCATCGGTGCGCCCTGTCCGAGTGCATAGGAAATGGCTGCCCCGGCTTTTCCGGCAGCGATATAGCTCAATGCCGTTCCGAGTCCCCAGATGCATCCTCCGAGGATTCCGGTAAGATGGGTGGAGAATTTGCCTGCAAAGTATTCTTTGTATGTGACAGGAGATCCCACAAACGGTTTCTTCATTACAATGGTATTGAAGATGAAGTTGCTCAGGAACACTCCGACGGCAAGAAGGAAGAATGCCGTATATGGAGTGGCCTTGCCGGGTGCCGGAGATTCGAAGTTGTTGAGGTCCATGGCCGCTGCAACGAATCTGTAGAAGAATGACATGAGTATTCCGGCTGCCGCAGCGAGGATGATGCCTTTCTTGTTGTCCTTGGCGGATGAGTTGCCCTTGGTGTTCTTGCCTGCGGCAATGCCGTTGCAGATGATTGCGATTACAATCAGGGCCACGCCTATGAAAAGCAATACAGGGTCACCTTTTGGTGCGCTGAAGTAGTTGATAAACACCCCGAGCACCAGGGCAAGTCCCACTCCGAGAGGGAAGGCCACTGCCATACCTGCAATTGAGGTCGAAGCAGAAAGCAGGATGTTTGATGCATTGAAAATGACACCGCCTATAATGGCGCTGATGATGTTTTTCCATTCCACCTGGCTGATGTCATCGATGAAACTGCGGCCTTCCGAACCGAAACTTCCCATCGTGAACACAAGAAGAATGGAGAAAAGCAGGATTCCTATTGTGTAATCCCAATAGAACAATTCGTATCTCCATGTCCTGCCGGCGAGTTTTTGGGTATTGCCCCATGAACCCCAGCATATCATGGTGATGAAGCAGAAAATTACTGCGAGAGCATAACTGTTGACTATGAACATGGTTTTATTCTTTATCTGTTGTTTTTCCTGTTACTCTTTCCACGAGCGTGTTGAGAGTGGACTCTGTCTTGTCTTCGGATATGGTCAGGTATCTGTGCCTGCCGGTGGATGAAGGCGTGAATATGCTGTATCCCTTTTCGTCGATTGCTATTGTGCCGGCTTCAGAAACGCCGAAGTGGCCAGCATCAGGTTCTACGGCATAAAGGACTGATGTCAGATCCCAAGTCTGCCGGTCGTATGGCATCGGCTGGTAGAGTTTGTACGACACGCTGAGAGGATGGCTTTCTTCGAAGTCATTGAGTATGCTCTGGTGCGGGTACAGAAGTTTGTTCCCGAGTTCCCAGCCGCTTGCGACGATTTCAGTAGGCCATTCGGCAAACACTTTGCGTGCGGCACTGAGGTCTGTTACGATATTCCATTCAGGAAAGTCGAATTCGTTGCCGAACAGGCCTCCCATCACGGACATGTATTTTACTTTTTTGGCTATGAGTTCCTTCCCTCCGAGCGGGCTGTATTCGTCTCCGGCGGAGTCAAGAAGCCTTGCAAGGTTGGTCTCCGGTCCTACCGCTATGAACACCACGGAATTGTCGTCCGCTTCCGACAGGAGTTTACGGAGCAGTTTATATCCTTCAGGCAGGTTGCTTGCCATGTTCCGTTCCGGATTCAGGATTTTCTGTCCGTTTATCAGGGTGTCGAGCGTCTGGCGCGTGTAGCCTCCGTCGTCCGGTGTGACACCGTCGTAAGCAAATCCGAGAGGCATGTCGCCTCTGCCGTGCATCCTGCAGTACGCGTCCACATATTCTATCGTATAGGGATTGGACTTGCATAATGTGATGCCGAGCAGGTCTATTTTCCCTTCCTTTTCATAGTTGAAGAGCATTTCGAGGGCGAGCACGTCGTCAATGTCATTTCCGACATCCGTGTCGAATATTACCGGAAGCGGTGTCTGTCCGGAGTCAGACTGGCTGTTGCATGATGCAAAAGTCATGGAGCACAGAAGGATTGCTCCTGTCAAAATTTTTGTTTTCATGTATGTTATCGTTCAAGTGTATAATGCAGTGTATGGTCGCTCTGTATGTCGAAGAACATGTTTTCCGGAATTTCAGTCCCGTCTGTCTTTACGTTCCCGATTCCTACATATCCGACAGGATGATAGCCTCCTTCAAAATAGTTCTCGTTTGCAAAACGTATTGACGGCTGCATTCCTGCAGGGTCGAGGATGCTTATGGCCAGAATATATCTGCCGTCGGCTACATTTCCGTCAATGGTCACCTTCTCCGAAATAGTGTTTACCGGTGCCGGAACAGTGTATTTCTGTTCCTCTATGGACCATTTGTCTCCAGGCATCCATTGTGAGATTTTAGGGGTTCGGAGAGTCGTTTTCCATACAGGCTCATGAGTTTCTTCATCGAGCAGGGCTACTTCTACCGGCCAGTCGTAGTAGAACGGGGAGGACCCCGTATTGACTACATCAAAAGAAATCTGCATGTTTCCGCCCTTGCGGACATTTTTCGTGTAGGAAAATTCACCGATCACGAACCTGTATCCCATTGCCTTTTGGAGAATTGCTGCATTCTTTTGGAATTCAGGGTCGTTGAAGTCAGCCCAGGTGATGCCTCCGAGATGATTGCAGTGGAGGTTTCTGATTTCCTCGATTACATAATCTCTTGTAGCGTCGTCCGCAACCACTTCCTCAAAAGACCTGAATTTTGCGAGTGAACCCCAGTTCCATGTGATTTCTCCACCTATCGGCTGGGTTTTCCACCTGTCGCCGAGTTTCATCATCTCGTCGTAGCCGCGTCCTCTTTCTTCCGGCTGTGACCATGAGTCCCAATAGATTCCGAATTCATAGTCCTTGAACTCGTAGGCATATCTCACCATTACCTTTTTGTTCTTGAATGCCTTGCTGAAAGCGTCTCCGAGAACCTTTTCCAGTCCGGGAACCCATGTCCTGCCCGCAACGTGTTCAGGTTCGTCGTGAGGCGGCCAGTAGGTTGACAGGTCCGGGTCGTGGTGTTCTCCCCATTCTCCGACGATTCCCATTTCGACGTATGCCACGCGAGGGTCATTGTCCCAGGCCTCTCCCAGTTTTTCCACGAGTTTGGTTACCCTTTCAGGAAAATCAGGGTCGAAATATCCTCCTGTAATCTGCGTGTTCTTGTCCTTTTCTTCCACGTATGCCCCGACAGAGTTCGGGATTTGTTTGTAAGGCCCCTTTTCCGGGTCTATGCCTTGCGGCCAGTGCCAGCCGTTGAGGTCGTCGGGATTGTTCGGGTCCTTGGGTCTGCCTCCATGCCACGGCTCCACCCATACGAGATACACTCTCGGGATGACCTTCATGTTTATGTCTTCTACTCCTTTCCACCTGTGGTCGCTGTATGCTATGATTTTGTCCACACCGTCTTCAGGGGAATCCTCAATCATGTTCCATTGCATGTATTCCTTTATCATGGTGCCGTAAGGGTATGGGTATTCATCCCTTACTCTGTCTATCCCGGGAGAAAAAAACTCCCGGAAGCCTTTCATCGGATTCCTGAATGCAGGTTCGTATTCGTCGTATGAAACCGTTGCCATGTCGCCGGAACACGATATGGCAACGGTTGTAAACGACAGGATGGCTATAGATTTTATGTACCGTCCAAGCGTCATTTTGATATGTTATTTATTGTACACGTAATGTAATGTCTTGTCGCTCTGTATGTCGAAAAATTCCTCATTGGCTATTTCGAAATTTTCAGGAGTCTGTCCCACGCCGATATAGCCCATAGGATGCCTGCCTCCTTCAAAATAGTTTACTGCAGCAAATCTCAGCGATGGGAGCATCCCAGCAGGGTCAAGGACTGCGACGGAAATTATGTAGTTTCCGGCAGGAATATCCTCATCGAGGGTAATGCTTTCCTCCACATGGTATGTCTCGGCAGGTATGGTGTACCTTTTGACTTCATTGTTCCAGTTGTCTCCAGGGAACCATTGCGAAATTTTCGGAGATTCCAATGTGGTTTTCCATACAGGCTCGTGTGTTTCGGCATCGAGGAGGGCGATTTCTACCGGCCAGTCGTAGTAGAATGGCGATGAGCCGCTGTTGGTGACGTTGAATGCTACTGTAAACGGTTCGCCTTTGTTGATGCTTACCGGATAGTTGAAGTCGTCGAGCAGGAATCTGTAGCCCATGGTTCTCTGCAGCAAGTCTGCATTGGTCTGGAATGTTTTGTCATTGAAGTTTGCCCAGGTAATGCCTCCTAGATGGTTGCAGTGAAGGTCTCGTATCTGACTGATGACGAGATCTCTCGTCCTATCGTTGGCTACGACATCTTCAAATGACCTGTATCCGGCATTGTAGAGAGAGCCCCACCCCCATGTGATTTCTCCTCCAATCGGTTGGGTTTTCCATCTGTCTCCAAGAGCTTTCATGGCATTGTAGCCTCTGTCGATTTCTTCATCTATGGACCATGAGTCCCAATAGATTCCGAATTCGTAGTCCTTGAACTCGTAGGCATATCTTACCATTACCTTCTTGTTCTTGAATGCCGCAGTAAAGGCATCCCCGAGGACTTTTTCTATGCCCGGGAGCCAGGTCCTGTTCTCGACGTGGAAAGTTTGGTCGTGAGGGGCCCAGACGGTCGTGATATCAGGGTCGTGATGTTCTCCAAATTCTCCGATGATACCCATCTCTATATATGCCACACGAGGGTCATTGTCCCATGCTTCACCTGCTTTTGCAACGAGTTTCTTTACCCTGTCCTGGAACGAAGGGTCGCAGTATCCGCCTACAATCGGAGCATTCTGGTCGTCTTCATCCCAAGTTTCTCCAGGAATGTCACTCGGCCAGTGCCAGCCGTTGAGGTCGTCCGGATTGTCCGTGTAGGTGTTCTTTGCATAGCCGCCGTGCCATGGTTCCATCCATATTATATAGATTCTCGGAATGACCTTCATATTGATGTTCTCAACTCCTTCCCACCTGTGGTCACTGTATGCGATAATCTTGTCCACGCCGTCGCTCTCTTTGTCCTCAAGCATGTTCCACTGCATGTATTCTTTGATTATAGAACCATATGGATAAGGGTATTCTGCTCTTTTGGGGTCAACTCCAGGTCCGAAAAACTCCCTTAGACCTTTCATCGGGTTACGGAAAGCCGAGGCGTATTCATGCGGATTCACATGGACGCGCCCGTCACGGACTTCGACGTCCCCCTCCAACGTTATTGGAGGGAGCACACCGAAATCATCTTCTTTACATGATACCACGGCCAACAGGCCTATGATACCGAAGATCCATATTCTGTTTTTCTTCATTGTCGTAACTGTTAATATCCCGGATTGTTTTCTGTAATTGCATCGTTGGCATTCATGGCAGATTCAGGAATAGGGTAGAGCACATGATAATCTTTGATTTCTACTTCCCCGTCCGTAGCAGCGTAAACTGCTTCTTTCAGTTTCCCGAAACGAATGAGGTCGAATCTGCGCAGATGTTCGCAGCAGAGTTCATGCAGCCTTTCTTCAAGCACCGCATCTGCGAATTCTTCCTGAGAAAGGTTGTCTGCAGCAGTAATGTCTGCGAGGCCGGCACGTCTTCTGACCTGGTTGAGGCAGGTGTATTTTTCATCAGTCTGGTCGCCGATGCTGTTCAATGCCTCGGCTCTCATGAGGAGCACGTCAGCATATCTTATTAGTGTGAAATTAAGTTGGTCGTCTTCAATCTGATTGCCATAGACTTCGTCAAAGAATTTCTTGGTGCTCGGAGGCGTCTGTGGCACCCCGTTGAATTCCGTGAAGAAGAAAGCTTCCTTCCTCTTGTCATTGTCATCATATGAGTCATAAAGGTATTGGGTAGGGCCGAAACCTCCCCATCCGCCGAAGTTGGTAGGGCCACCCACGTTGCGCGGACCCCAGTAGGAATGCTGGATGCTGCCTTCCTGTCCCCAGGCACCGGAGTGCATCGACTGAATTTCGAAGATGTTTTCGTATTCCTGATTCTTGTTGTTAGGATCGAAGATGTCTGCGTAGTCTTCATAAAGATGGAATTTCCCTTCGAGTTCACGGCAGTATTGGAGAGCAAGGTCCGGCTTGCCCCACTGGAGATAGATTCTTGCAAGGAATGCTTTGGCTGCCAATGAAGTAGCACGTCCTTTGTCTTCTGCATTCGGCCATGATTCTGGAAGCCCGAGGGCTGCCTTCATGTCCTCTTCGATGACTTTATATACTTCATCAACACTTGACCTTCCGATCATTATATTATCCCTGTCAATAGATGACTTCAGCCAAAGAGGAACACCTCCGTACATCTTTACCAGGTCGAAGTAGAAGATGGCCCTGAGAAATCTTGCCTGCATCACCATTGAATTGTAATCTGCTTCATCGACAGCATCTTTAGGCATGTCTATTACTACGTTCGCACGTTTGATGCCGCCATAGCATTCTCTGTAATGGTTGTCGAAGAATGCGTGCTGAGCATTGAAGGTGTATGTGAGCAATTCCGTATATGCGGCCCAACTCAAGTCGAATGGTTCTACTTCGTCGGTTCCGAATTCGCCCAACGTAATTGTGTATTTGCCGATGAATACGTTTTGGAGAGAACCGTATGCTGAAGTAAGATTTTGGTTCCAGTCATCGGCATCATTGTATGCGTTGTCCTCGGTCAGGATACTCTGCGGTTCAAGGTCGAGGAATGCGTCGCATCCCGTGAATGCGAGTGTGCCTGCTATTATGTATGTCAAATACTTTTTCATTGTCTTTAATCATTAGAAGTTGATGGAAATGCCGCCGATGAAACTCCTTGCATTAGGATACGGGTTGCTGTTGCTGTTCGATTCTACGTCAAAACCGGTAAATTCTGTGGCAGTAAATACGTTCTGGACGGCTACGTAAACCCTCATATTCATGATTTTCAGCATCTTTTTCGAGAAAGTGTAGCCGAGTTCGAGGTTGCGGAGCCTGAGGTAGTCTCCCTTTTCGAGGTTTGCGTCAGTGCCGTCTCCATTGGCGTATGCGCTGCCGACTCTCGGTGCCGGATATCTGTTGTTCGGACGGTCTTCTCTCCAGTAATATTTGTAGTAGTTTTCGCTCATGTTACCCCATACGTTGTAGGAATCGAGGTAGCGCCTGAGGTCATTGTTGATGTAGTGGCCTCCGGCAAATGTGAAGAATGCGCTGAGGTCAAATCCATAAAGATTGAAGGTCGTCGTGAAACTTCCATACCATTTAGGAGAGGACTGTCCGCAGAAGACGCGGTCGTCACCGTTGATGACATAATCTCCGTTCCTGTCATATACTTTACGGTCTCCCGGCACGGCACCGTATTTGGCAGCTTCTGCTGCTTCGTTTATTTGCCAGATTCCCAAATTCTTGAGCAAATACCAGTCGGAGATAGGTTTTCCTACGAAGAGATCTTTGTTCACGTCGGTCTTTCCGTTGTACAGTTCCATGATTTCGTTCTGGTTGACGGAGAAATTCAATCCCGTTGTCCAGGAGAAGTTACGTTTGCTTATGTTTACGGTGTTTATGGAGAATTCTATACCGCGGTTGTCGATTTTTCCGATATTGGTAAGGGATGTGCCGAATCCGGATTCAAGCGGAAGAGGAACTTCCCAGAGCAGGTCACTCGTACGTTTGTAGTAGGCCTCTATCGTACCGGCAATCCTGTTGTCGAGGAAACCAAAGTCAATTGCCACGTCATACTGGTTGGCCTTTTCCCATGTGAGGTCTGGGTTGGAGATGTTTGTCTGCTGTGCTCCGGAAGCAAGTGCATTTCCGAACACGTAATTTGCAGTAGGGTCACCGAGGGTGATCAGTGCAGCATAGCGGAAGTCGCCGATTTCTTGGTTACCGAGACGTCCGGCACTTGCCCTCAGTTTGAGGTTGCTTATCCAGTTTACGTTATCCTTTACAAAACTTTCTTCTGAAATTCTCCATGCGAGGGCTGCAGAAGGGAAGAAACCCCACCGATGTCCCGGAGCAAATTTTGAAGAACCGTCACCTCGCATTGTAATTGTTGCGAGATACCTGTCTTTGAAGTTGTAGGTCGCTCTGCCATAGAACGATACAAGGGAAGATTTTACACCGTATGATGAGTTCGGCCCGTGCTCCTCAGCACCCTGGAGATTCCAGTATTTGAGGATGGAAGACAGTTTTTTTGAGTCTGCAACCACGTCTTCATATTCCGTCATCGAAGCGGAGAAGCCTGCCATTACCGTCAGTTTGTGGGTGTCTTCCACGTTGAGATCGTAAGATACTGTGTTTTCTGTCTGCCAATATCTTTTTTTGCTGGATGTGATTTTGGCATGTCCGCCTTCAGTGTAGTGTTGTCCCATCCTTTCGTCTTCATATTCGTTGGTTTTGTAGAAGACGAGTTCTCCGCCGTTGTCTGAACGTATCTTGAGGTTCTTTACCGGCTCAATTTCAAGATAGAATGAACCTACAACCCTTGATTTCAACGTTGTCCTGTCAAGAAGGTCCACGATTGCCACAGGATTGGCCTTTGTGTTGAGGAAGCCGTCGAAGTATTCGCCGTCTTCAGTGAAGATAGGAGCCGTAGGCTGTGCGGAGATTGCACTGAACATGGTACCGTACAGAGGATCGCTTTCCTCATTTATGTTCTTGAGGGTCGATTCTATGACATTGAAGCGTACGCCGTATCTGAACCAGTCATTCATTTTTGCGTCCATGTTGTAGCGAGCCGTCAGTTTTTTGAATGACGAGTTCTTTATGGTACCTATCTGATCGTACCAGTCGAGGCCGAAATAATGCTGAATCTTTTCGCTGCCTCCGGAAATCGAGAAGTTATAGTTCTGGTATGAACCGTTCTGCGTGATTGCATCCTGCCAGTCTGTAGATTCGCCACGGCTCAGGAGCCGGAGTTCCTCTGATGACCATGTATAGTCGTCTGGCTGGGCGTAGGATACGAGGTCGTAATATTGCTGGGCGTTCATCAAGTCCTGCTTGTTAAGCATCCTTTGAGTTCCGTAGGATGCGTTGAGGCTTATTCTCATCTTGTCTGCAGTTCCTTTCTTCGTGGTCACGAGTACGACTCCGTTCGATGCTCTGGAACCGTAAATAGATGCGGAAGATGCGTCTTTAAGAATTTCTATTGACTGGATGTCGCTGCTTGAAAGGTCCTGAAGACCACCCTCGACAGGAATTCCGTCCACTATGTATAGAGGAGCGCTGCTTGCAGTCAGCGTTCCGGCGCCACGTATGATGACAGTTGCGTCCCCACCAGGTTTTACTGAACCTGTACTGACGTGTACACCGGCGGCAAGTCCCTGGAGGGCACTTGTGACGGTACCTATTTTTGCATTCTGCAGGTCTTCGGCCTTTACGGAAGATACGGCACCTGTCAGGTCGCTTTTCTTTGCCACGCCATATCCGATTGCGACGGCTTCGTCGAGGAAGATGGCGTCAGGTTCCATCTGAACGTCTATTCTGGTGTTTTTGATTATCGTGACCTTTTGCGTCACCATTCCGATGAATGAAAATTCAAGAACCTGCCCTTGTTCGACAGTGATGCTGTAGCGGCCTTTCTCGTCGGTGCTTGTGCCGTCCAATGTGCCTTCTATAAATACGGCGACTCCGGCAAGCGGCTCGAATTCATTGTCGGTTACGGTACCTGAAATGGTATATTCCTGTGCATGTGCTGCAAGGCAGGCAAACGTTACCGCAAGTAATGTCAGTATGTATTTTTTCATGATGAGTTCGGATTGATGTTATTAGAATGATCTTATCGGAAGCACGCCTATTGTCCATCCTGCTTTGCTGCATATGGCAGTGACCAGATTTTCCGCTTCATAGAAATTCACATAATAGGCAGCCCAGCCCGGGTCAGGAGAAGGAGCCTCGCTCGAAGTCCAATAATTGTTTGCAGGGATATTGACACCTTTTTCTGCCAGCATGTTTTTTACTTTGAATACTTCAGTCAATTCAGCTTGAGAAGGAAGGAACCAGTCGTCGTAGACATTTTCTCCGTCAGCGACAGTATGGTCTGCGCACAATTGTGCGGCAATTTTGACTCCGACCCATTCTGGCCAGTTGTTGGCTGACTGGAGTGCATTGAACTTGTTGATTATGCTTTCAGTATTTGTCTTGCCGGTGCCCAGTTCTGTACTCGTGCCCGCGGCATCACTTTCGCTTACTTCAGGCCCGAATTTTTCAGTGGCTGTACCGATGTTGGACATGTTGACGATATATCCATGAAGCCCGTTGTCGGTAATATAATATACGACCCCGCCTCCTATGGCGTCTCCTACTGCCACAGGCGTGGAAATGGTGCCGAGGTTGGTCCTCCTTTCACCTCTTGTGATGATTACGGTGCTGACTCCGTACAGTTCTTCAGGAACAGTGAACGAGACACCTCCTTCAACTATCGAAAGGTCTGCGGAAAATGTCTTTCCGGAAGGGTACTGTGCCCCTGAAATTTCCAATTTGTCTCCGTCTTCAAAGCCTTTTCCGAGAATTGTCGCCTGTTCTCCTCCGGCAACCGGCTCCGTCGGCATCTGTACATCTTCGAGAACGACCATAAGAGGTACGGAAAGTTTGCCGTCAAGCGTGGTCTGAAGACCTGCACGTTCGATGATGACTGTGTATTCTCCGCCTGCATCTTCCGGAATGGCTATGGTTATGTCATAGTCGGTAGCTTCCACGACTTCCACCTGAATGGACTTGCCTGCTTCGTCCACGAGATATACGATGTCGTCTTTGGAGAATCCCAATCCTGTAATTGTGGCGTTACCGCCAGGCACCACGTCGTTTACTGACGGGAACGATATGTCCTTCAGTATCGGCGCTATAGGCACTGCAGGCTGTTCAGTCTCCTGACAGCCGCTCAAAAAGGCAATTCCACCCCCTCCTATCAAAAACAGGGCGAGCAGATGTTTTGCATTGATTTTCATGATGAAACAATTTAGTGTTATTGTAAGTATTTATTGAGTGTCTATTAATAGAAGTCCGTCAATCTTATAGTGCATCCGCCATTTCTCCTCTTGCTAATGTTGCCGCCCTTGGGCGGATTTCAGTTTTTGCGGGTACTTCCTTCCTTGTAGGAATTGAATCCTGTGCTCCCATCCGCTGGACGGTGATTGAGGATGCTGCGGTAGCAAATTCAGCCGCTTCTTTAAGGGATTTTCCTTCAGCAAGGGCCACGCAGACGGCTCCGCAAAATGTGTCCCCGGCTGCAGTCGTGTCTATTGCCTTCACTTTCTTTGCAGGAATGAACATATCCTTGCCGTCGTTATACAGCATTGAGCCCTTTGACCCCATTGTGATTATCGTCCTCTTTACTCCCTTTTCCCAAAATGATTTTGCTCCGAGTATGGCAGTTTTGTCGTCTTTTACCTCTATTCCGGTAAGCATGGTGGTCTCTCCCTGATTCGGAATTATGAGATACAGATTTTTGTATATCTCTTCAGGAAGACTGCATGCCGGTGCCGGATTCAGGATTACCTTTACTCCGGCTTCGCTTCCGATTTTGGCGGCAAGCGCAACCGATTCTACAGGTATTTCAAGCTGAAGAAGAAGAATGTCGCTGTCCCGGATTACTGGAGCAAGCCTTTCTATGTCATCCGTTGTCATGTCCCCGTTAGCCCCGGAGGCTACTACAATGCAGTTTTCGGCATTGTCATCAACGGTAATGAGTGCTACGCCCGACGGATGGTCTGAATAGAGGACATGCTCCGTGCTGATTCCCTCTTCGCTGTACTTTGCTACTGATTTTTCTCCGAACATGTCCTTGCCAACCTTGCAGATGAAATCAACGTCTCCTCCAAGACGCTTTGCCGCAACTGCCTGGTTTGCTCCTTTTCCGCCAGCCCCCATGATGAATTCTCCTCCGAGAACCGTTTCTCCCGGAGCGGGAAGTTTCCCGCATTTCACTGTCATGTCGGTATTGCTGCTGCCGATGACAAGAATTTTTCTTTTGTTTGTTTTGGTCATCTGTATCGAATATGTGCTGGTTATCAGTTATTTTCTGCACAAACGGATGTGCTCTTGCGCACAATCGTTTGCGTCAACAATTGCAAATCTATAAATAATATTTTTCAAAAACAATTTTTCAATGTCATTTTTATTTCATAATTTCGTGCAGCAACATCGCAACCGCACTTTTTTTCATGCCGTTGCGGGCATTCAGCTTACAAATTTCAACAAAAAGCGATATGAACAAGGACACGCTTCATACCATATCCCAAAGGACAGGGTATTCGGTATCCACCATTTCAAGGGTCCTGTCCGGAAAGGGCAGGCAGTTCCGGATATCGGAAAGGACAATAGAACTGATAACGAAGGAGGCTGAAGCCTGCAACTATATTCCGGACCAGATAGCACGCGGCCTGAAAATGAAGAAAACCAGTACAATCGGTCTTACGGTACCGGCTATCGACAACCCGTTCTTCGCCAATCTTGCCAGCGGACTTATTGCCCATCTCAAGAAATACGGCTACAATATACTCCTTGCCGACACGATGGAGGATGAACGGAATGAAAAGGATGCCCTTATGTCTTTCGTGGCAA
The DNA here is from genome assembly GCA_944326375.1 of uncultured Bacteroidales bacterium. GTDB lineage: Bacteria > Bacteroidota > Bacteroidia > Bacteroidales > UBA932 > Cryptobacteroides. The sequence goes on from CALVDU010000001.1 coordinate 20,746, forward strand.
GGAAAGTGGACGGTATAGTCACTGTTCCCGTAAGTTCGTCTCCTGACCTTCTTGAGAGGATAGCCAAGTCCGTACCCGTTGTCCTGATCGACAGGTATTTCGAAAATACTGATCTGCCTTATGTATGTTCGGACAATTATTCGGGGAGTTTTGCTGCGACCAAATATCTCATCGGCAAAGGATACCGCAGGATTCATGCCATTCAGGGCGTGCTTACGTCGATGCCGAACAAGGAGAGGGTAAGGGGCTTTCTGGATGCTGTGGCTTCACATGCCGACAGCGGTGTGACAGGAACGGTTTCGGGAAATTCCTTTTCTTTGGAAAACGGAATAAGCGAGACATTGAGAATAATGTCCGGGAATGACAGGCCTGATGCAATTTTTGCTTTCAGCACGACAATCCTGCTCGGCGTCATAAGCACTTTGCGTCGCATGAGTCTGTCCATTCCTGACGACATCGCCATCATTTCGTTCGACGACAATCTGTTCTTTGACTACATGAATCCCCCAATAACGCGTGTCGCCCAGCCTGTCGCTGAAATAGGTCAGCTGGCCTCTGACATTCTGCTCAAGATGATTGACGGCTCTTTGGAAAGGGGAGAGGTCTGCCAAATGCAGATTCCCCCGAAGCTTGTGCACGGGGAAAGCTGCTGATCCCTTTCTCAGAACAATTTTTTCCTTGACCATGCGCTTACCCTGCGCATAATGTCCAGTTCCTCTTTTTCGCTTTCCGTGGCTATCCACAGCAGGGTGTGTTCCGGGGACATCCTTTCCATGTATTCGTCCAGGTCACGCTTGTCGAGGTCAACGATTACTCCGCGTCCTTTGGACTGGACATATCTTATGAAATCAAGATGCTGCATGATAGGATAGTCGTCGGCCATGCCCTGGGCCCACTGGATAGCGTGTATTCCCGGAATGGCCAATATCAGGTCAATATGTTTGGCCACACCTTTTCCGTCAACATGGAATATGTTATGAGTCATTCCTTTGACTTCTTCCTTTATGAGAGGAATCCCGAACTTTTCGAAATCGTCCGGGGAAATCATGGATGAAAAGTCTGCACTCGGAATGTGCATACGCCCGTCTACAGGCAGGTTAATCCATGCGCATGACGGCATTTTGTTACTTTTCAGAATCCTGTCGTATTCGTCATATACTTCCATAAAATGCTCTTCTGACAGTTTCAGCAGAGTCCTGACTTTGTCCGGGGCCATGATAAGGTCGAGACAAAGATTTTCCGAGCCTCTCCACGCAAGGGCACAGTCCATGCCCGGATGCAGGTCCGTATATCCGGTAGGGAAGACATCGGAATATTTTTCGATTGCGACCTCTGTAAGTTCAAGGATTTTCTTGTAATATATGTTGTCTTTGCTGAATCTTATTTTGCCGAGGTCCTTGTCATAGTCGTCAATCATTTCGATGTACCAGGATGTGGTGTCGCCGAATTCCATTTCTCCGCCGTGGAATGCAGCATAAACGTTTGGTCCGAGGTTGGGGCAATATACCGGAAAGGTCTCCGCATTGAACCTCATCCTGCTGACGCTGTCCATGAATGCGTCTGTCTGATATTCTGCATCAAACCACCTGTCTTTCTTTGTTTTGTGTATTTTATCAGATGATGCTTGGCTTGCGTCGTCGTACTCTGCATTGTGCCTGTGGAACCTTATCGGAACTCTGTCGAGGAGCTCGCCTCTGAAAAATGCTTCTATCCTTTCTGCGCATTCTGCGAAATCCGGCTTTGCGGAATATTCCCAATTGATCATTTTGCTGGTATTATTGTGGTTACGAAGTGCAAAAATAGTAGTCGCAAATTAAAAACAAACTGCATGGCTTTGAAAAACGGATTTAATTTCTAAATTTGCACAAACGATTGCATTTTAACCGCTTCAATAACAGTGATTTTATGAAGGCAAAATTTTTTTCTTCTTTTTTATGGATTTTTTTCTGCAGCGCAATCGGGATTGTTGCCTATGCGGGCGAGTCCGGAGCGAAACCGGTAATAGTTGTATCAGACCTGTATGTGCCGGCACAGGATGTCGGGGACAATTTCGATATACTCACTCCTTACGCATTGCCTCAGATTGACTTGAAAGGAGTGATTTTCGACATTACGGAGGATTACAGGAATGGTATTGACAATGGTGGTGCCGAGCGTGAGCCCGGCTATATAGCCATTACGCAGTTGAATTGGATTTTTGGAAAAAATGTGCCTTGTGCCTGCGGACCTTTCAGTGTCATGGAATCTGCAGACGATGCCAAAGAGGATGTCCCTGTTTTTCAGCAGCAGGGCTTTGAACTCTTTTTCAGGCTTTTGCGTGAAAGCCGACAGCCAGTGGCAGTAGTATCTACCGGGTCGTGCCGTTTTCTTGCTGCCGCATTCAATCGTGAACCGGAGCTGATGAGGCGTAAAATTGATGCGCTGCATATATGTGCGGGAGCTTCGTCTGCATCATTCAAGGAGTGGAACATCGACCTCGACGAACATGCAGCAGCGAGGCTGTTGACGAGCGGGCTTCCTATATGCCTTTATCCGTGCGCTACCGAAAACGGTCCGTTTGACAAGGGCGAGAACAATACTTTCTGGTCTTTGGACAGTCTTGGCTTTGTGATGGATATGAAGCCGCAACTGAAGAACTATCTTGTCTATGCCTTTTTGCGCAAGACAGACAATGCTTATCTTCATTATCTTGAAAAGCCACTTTCGGCGTCTGACAGCACGGCATTCCTGGATTTTCGTTCCGACAGGTTCTATGGCTCAGGAGGTGCGCATTATATATGGGAGACATCGGTATGGCAGCAGGTAGCCGGTCTTGCGCTGGCGCACATACCGGACGAAGGCTGGAGACTCGTTCCTGAAAGCAGCCTGCCGAAGGATTGCCTGAGATTTGATGAAGGCTTGAAGCCTGTGACTCTTGAGGTAGAAAACGACGGTTGTTTTTCCTTCTCATATTCTGACAGGGAAACAGGAGTCAGCATATATTGGAGAAATGACCCTGAACTGCATCAGACTGCGTTGAGGGAGGCTTTGCCGGAACTTTACAAGGGATTTTTAAAACCACATGATTGACATGAGAAAAATTTTGACTTTTTGCGCATTCGTATGCGCTGCTGGCTGTGCTTTTGCTTCGGGAAAATCTGTGGCAAAAGTGGACGACAGCATGGTGTTTCTTCAGAATGACCTTATAGAGAGGGCTTTTGTGATTGGGGACGGGTTCTATACCCGGAGTTTTGTGTCCCGGACTGCGGGAAAGGAATATGCTACGGCTGAATCAAGGGAATTTGTCGTGGATATAGACGGAAAAACATACGACGGACGTTCGTTTGACTTTGCAGGTGCAGAAGTCACTCCATTAAAGGATGGCAAGCGGGCGGATGTGACTTTGACCGGAAGGGATGAGCTGAAAGGAGTGCAAATCGGTCTTTCCTACTGGATTTACGATGACTCTCCGGCAATCCGCAAACGTATGGAAATCCGTAACGGGACAGGGCATGAACTTATGATAGAAAACCTTGACGTCGAGTCGTTGCGTCTTGTACCTGTGGACACGTATATGACCAATATATATGCCAATTATGGCACAAACATCACGAGAATCCCGTATGTGGGAGACTATTATGACCCGGCGGTACTCCTGTATAATGAAATTTGGAAGGAAGGCATAATCCTCGGAAATGAGGCTCCCGGCGTGCTGAAAAGAACAGGGTGCTATGAAAAGGATTTTCATGTGAGCATCGGGATGAAGCGTTCTGACGAGGATTATCCGTTCCGGAAATATCTTGCCGACGGCGACAGCTTTGTTTCTCCAGGCACATTCATCCTGTTCTCCAAAAAGGACAAGTGGCAGGACTGCTTTGAGGTGGAATTGGGGAATTATGTGAGAAATCATTTGGGCGCCAAATTGTTTGAGCGGGATTCTTATCCTCTGTTCTATTACTGCACATGGATTCCGTTCAAGACATCCATAACATCTGACATCGTCAAGGACCTTGCAGACAATCTTGAAGATACTGGAGTTGAGGTGTTGCTGATAGATGACGGCTGGAGCGACAACTGGGGCGACTACAACAGTCATCCGGAGCGTTTCCCGGAGGGAATGCAGGAAACTTGCATATATATCCGTTCAAAGGGGCTGATACCTGGAATGTGGTTCTCAATCGCTTCAATCAACAAGGACAGCGACATTTACAGGGAACATCCGGAATGGGCGGTAAAGGCAAAGGACGGCAGTCCCGGCAATGTCTATTGCCTTGATGATTTCAGGGTGACCATGTCGATGAGCAGCCCGTGGTATGACTATATCCTAGGGAAACTGAAACATTATGTGCGAACTTGCGGATTGGGTTATGTAAAATTGGATTTTGCCGTTTCTTCTTCAGCGTATATCACGGACAAGGAAATAAGTGGTGACTATTCAGCCAAAGGCGGCAAAGACGGTTACAGAGACCGTCAGAGCTCATTCTGGTCTCTTTATCAGTCTTCCATGAGATTGTTTGATGACCTGAAGGCCGAGTTTCCTGACCTGATAATAGACTGTACTTTTGAGGCCTGGGGGAAATATCATCTGATAGACTATGCCCTGATGCAGCATGCGGATGTGGACTGGCTCACGAATTATGAGTTTCCTGCTCCGGAAGGGCCGGTGTCGATAAGGCAGATAAATTTTGAACGTTCCCGTGTAGTGCCAGTGCAGACTATGATGATAGGCAATCAGCTGATAGACAGTCCTATGTGGCAGTTTACATATCAGTCTCTGGCATCCGGGGTGCAGCTTATGTGCGGAGATCCGCGTAATCTTACCGATGAGCAGAAAACATGGTACAGGACGATATCGGACTGGTTCCGTACTATGGACAAAAAATATGAATATACGAAATATGCCTATCGGAGCGACATTTTCGACCGGCCGTCGATGTCAGGATGGGACGGATGCTATCGTTTCAATCCTGAAAAACAGGGTGGATTGCTGTTTTTCTACAGGAACGGTTCTTTGACGGAATGCATGACTTTCCCTGTTCCTATGACTGAAGAGTCGGCGGTATATAAGATTTCTCGTCCTGACGGCAGCGTCGTGGGAACTTTCGGCGGAAAGGAACTGCAGGAGTCCGGCCTTCGGATTTCATTGCCTGAAAAGTTCAGTGCCGAGATTCTCGAAATCGAAAAGATGTGATAGTGTCTATTGAGCATGCAGAGTCTGATCCCGTTTATTCTTGTAGGATAAACGGGATTTTCATGATTGTAACAAATTTTTTCCAAAAAAAGTTTGGAAGTTAAAACGTTTTATTGTTCCTTTGCATTAAACATGATTTTAGGTATCAATTGTGCCTTTGCCATGGCAAGACTGATAACGACAATAAGGAACAGTAAGGAGTCGGTGTGCGTCTCCCCGTGTAATGTGCCATTTTTAGTGGGGGGGGGGAGAGATATGGCTATTGGCGTGGCGTAGTCTGAATTCACGTTTTTTGCCATGTGCCGGTTTCCTGAAAGCGGAAGCCTGTCGTGAGATTCTGTCCGGAATCGTTTCCCAGATTAAGTGCAAGAAAGCAGTCCATCGTAGGTGGGATCGCAGGGAAGTTTATGCCTTCCAAAGAAGATTATGCCTTGGATTCCCAGTGGAAGAAACTTTTTTGCCTTTATTTGCTAAAATGATTAAATAATTATTAAGAAATTGTTTCATGGAACATCCAAAATATATTGATTTAATACACTATATGTATAATTTTTTATTAATAAAATATTAAAACGATTAAACAACAAAGATGAAAAAACCATATGTAAAATCAACTAACCAACTGCAATGAAAAAAATCCACATTTCAATCTTTTTCTTTGCTTGTCTGGCCTGTATGTTCATGGCATTGCCTGCTGTGGCCCAGGATTCGGCAAAGGCAAAACAGGATACCTTGCTCATAAGAGGTAAGGTAACAGATTCTGCGGGAGAAGCGCTTCCCGGAGTGGCGGTTGTCGTCAAAAACACTAAAGACGGAGTCATTACAGGAATTGAAGGGGACTATGTGCTCAAGGTTCCGTCCGGGTCGGTGCTCGTATTCTCATGTCTCGGGTATAACACTACGGAGAAATTTGTTTCCGAAAACAAACGACTGGACATAGTCATGGACGAAGAAGTGCAAAAACTGGACGGAGTTGTTGTCACGGCTTTGGGAATAACCAGGGAGGAAAAGTCATTGGGCTATGCCACGACAGTTGTTGACGGGGACAGAATGACGGAATCCCTTTCTACGAACTGGTCCAATGCCTTGTCGGGCCGGGTGGCTGGACTGAACCTGGTAAAGTCAGGCGCCGGTCCCGGAGGTTCGAACAAGATCATATTGAGAGGGGAAAATAATCTTACAGGAGACAATCAGGCTTTGATTGTAGTTGACGGAGTGGTCATAAATGACGGCAGCGGACGTATGACAGGCTCCGGCAACAGTGCATATTTGGGCGAGGATTCTCCTGTAGACTTCGGAACGTCGCTGAATGACATAAATCCGGACGACATAGCCAGCATCAATGTCCTGAAAGGACCTGGTGCAGCGGCGCTTTATGGCCAAAGAGGAGCCAACGGAGCCATAATCATAACCACCAAAGGCGGTTATGAAAATATGGAGGGCGTCACTGTCAATTTTTCGTCCAATGTCAACTTCGAAACGATATATCATTGGCCTGATTATCAGTATGAATACGGTTCAGGATCAGAAGGGGTGAATTACTTTTCCTGGGGGACTACTGAAGACGGTCCGAACACCAAAAATTCAAGTATGGCATGGGGACCTAAATTCGCTGGGCAGATGTTCTATCAGTATGACCCTGTGACGCATTCCGGAAGTAAGGAAAGGACCGAATGGAAGGCATATCCGAACAACAGGAAAGATTTTTTCAGGGTAGGAAAGGTCTATACGAACAGTGTTTCCCTGAGCGGCGGAACTTCGACTTCAAGTTACAGGATAGGCTTTACCAATGTCCACAATGAGTGGATTGTTCCGAATACAGGATACAACCGCAATACTCTGTCCCTGTCTCTGGGGCAGAAAATGAGCAAGAAGATGAGAATGCGCGTGAAGTTGAATTATACCAACAAGGCCAGCGACAATCTGCCTGCTACCGGTTATAACAACCAGACGGTGATGTATTGGAACATTATGCAGGTGCCTAACGGCAATCTTGATTGGCTGAAGGATTACTGGATGCCGGGGAAGGTCGGGGTTGACCAAAGTTATCCGTTCAGCACCTCTCCCGACAACCCGTACCTTATAGTCAATGAAATGCTGAACAAACTTGACCGCCATACCATTACTGGTAATGTGCAGTTGGACTATGATATTTGGAGAGGACTCAGTCTTATGGTCAGGGGGTCAATCGACATGTCGTACGAAGACAGGTCGGAACAGAGGCCTATGGACACCAACAAGTTCAAATATGGAATGTATCGTACTACAAAGATTTTTTCCTATGAACTCCAAGGAGATTTCTTGCTGAAATACGATGCCAATTTTTCTTCTTTCGGCTTATCCGCTTCTGTCGGAGGCAGTATCCTGAACAACAAATACAGAAAAGAGAACAACAGGGCAAATGCATTGATGTTCCCTCAGGTATTCAGTCTGTCCAACAGCAAGTTTCAAGTAATCACGATACCTTATGAAAGTGAATACATGACAAACAGTTTGTATGGCATGGCGACCTTGTCCTGGAGAAACTTTATTTTTCTTGACCTGACGGCAAGAAATGACTGGAGCAGCATACTTGCAACTCCGACATCTACTTCCAATGCATCCTTTTTCTATCCTTCAGTAAATTTGAGCATGGTTTTCTCCGACCTTTTCGAGATGCCGAGATGGTTCAACTTTGCAAAGTTGAGGGCATCGTTTTCGGAAGTCGGAAGCAGCGGGACCAAGATTTATCAGAATACTTACCAGTATATCACGGCTGACGGATTTTCCGGAGGACTGATAAATCCCAAAACATTGCCGAATCCGGACCTGAAGCCTCAGAGAACGAGAACTTATGAAGTCGGTGCCAATATGCGCTTCCTCGGAAGCCGCATGTCATTCGACATTGCACTTTACCACGGTGATACGAGAGACCAGATTCTGACAGCTACCCTTGACCGCTCTTCGGGTTATAATAACATGATAGTCAATGGCGGATTGGTGCGCAATAGAGGCCTTGAACTTGAATTCAACGCCGTTCCCGTCAGAATGAAGGATTTTACATGGCAGATTTTCGGTACTTATTCTACGAATGAAAATACGGTAATGGAACTTACAGATGACCTTTTTGCCTTGCAGTTGCAGAATACTTTGTCAGGCAGGGGAGCCATGGAGGCCCGTGTAGGACAGAGCATGACTGCAATTTATGGTACGGGTTATCTGAGGGCTCCTGACGGTCAGATTGTATATGATGAAAATGGATATCCGTTGTTGTCGGACGATATGGTATATCTTGGAGACAGTACACCGAAGGGCAAATATTCGTTCGGGACTGAATTGAAATGGAAGGGATTTGATTTCAACATCCTGTTTGACGGCCAGTATGGGGCAATGGGCTATTCTTTT
>CALVDU010000002.1 GCA_944326375.1 uncultured Bacteroidales bacterium
ATGCCGGAAGAATTCCTTCGGAGCATACGCCGTAAACCGACAAAAAACAGTATCTTTGTATATGTCCAACTTAGAGATTGCACGGAGAATCCATGAGCAAAAAAGAATATACCGGATATGTTCCGCCATTTACCGTAAGTCCTGAAGCCATAGGTCTGGTGGCGGAGATTTCGGCACAAATCGGGCGGTATGCTGTCCGTATGGAGCAGATTGACGGATTGAGATTACGAAAGATCAATAGAATCAGGACAATCCACAGTTCATTGGCGATAGAAGGCAATATGCTTTCTGAAGAGCAAGTGCAGGATATTCTTGAGGGAAAACATGTTGTTGCTCCGCTTAAGGAGATTCAGGAAGTCAAAAATGCCATAAGGACATACGAACTGTATCCGTCATTGAACCCATTCGAGGTAAAAGATCTTCTGAAAGCTCACGGCGTGATGATGGAGGCATTGATAGACAACCCCGGACACTTTCGTAACGGAGGTGTAGGTGTGTTTGACGGAGGCAGATGCATTCATCTTGCGCCTCCTGCGCAACGGGCTCCTGACTTGATGAACGAGCTTTTCGGATGGCTGAAACATGCTCCGGATCATCTGCTTATCCGCAGTTGCGTATTTCATTACGAGTTCGAGTTCATTCACCCTTTCAGCGACGGGAACGGGAGGATGGGACGCCTTTGGCAGTCTTTGATTTTAGGCCGTTTGAATCCGGTATTCGAACAGCTTCCGATAGAGAATTTGGTTTATTCCAACCAGCAGCAATATTACGATGCTATAAGTATGAGTACTCGGCAGGCGGACAGCGGGCCATTTATTGACTATATGCTGAGAGAGATATTGAATGCCTTGAAAAAGTATCAGAGTACATCATCGGACAGTGAAGTTCCTAATAAAATTCCTAATAAAGTTCCTGATAAGATCAGACGCCTATATCCTGAATTATCGGACATGACCTGGGCCATACTTTCTCATATTAATGAAAACCCTTATTCAACTTCTGCTCAGATCGGAAATATTGTCGGCATTTCGGACAGGATGGTCAGGAAGCATATTGCCTTGCTGCGAAAATCCGGTTTGATACGGAGACAGGGAAGCAACAAGACAGGCCATTGGGAAATTTTGACATAAAATTCCGCTGAAATTTGTAGTTTTTCCAAAATTCCTGCGTCTAAATGGCAAACGGATTCAGAAAAAGAACGATGGAAACAGAAAAGAAATTTGCGCAAATGGTCCGGGAACAGAAGAGCACCATCTACATAGTGTGCTATATGTTCGCCAAGGACAAGGGTGAGGTCGACGACCTCGTACAGGAAGTCCTGATAAATCTGTGGAAAGGATTTGAAAGGTTTGAAGGCAGGAGCGACATCAGAACCTGGGTTTACCGTGTGAGCCTCAACACATGTATTTCGTCGGCACGCAAGAAGAAAATAGGTACCTTGCCTCTTACGTTGGACTTGGACCTTTTCGACGAAAGCGATTCCGAGAACAGGCAAATCAACCTCCTGCATGAGAGGATCACGCGTCTGCAGCCTTTCGACAGGGCCATTGTACTGCTTTGGTTAGAAAACCTCAGCTACGATGAAATCGGCAAGATCGTCGGTATAAGCACCAAAAACGTTTCCGTCAGACTGATTCGGATCAAAGAACAACTTAAGGCGATGTCAAACGATTAAAACACAGGAAGATGGAAGACAATATCACACTTGAAGCCATGAAAAGCGAACTGGCTTCCCTCAAGGAAAAATTGGACAGGCAGACAATAATAAGTGAAGAACACATCCGCAGGTCGATGAAGGACAAGGTCGGCAGGATCAAGACGCAGACCGCAATCCTCGGAATCATAGGTGTCGCCGGAATCGTGTACTGCTCATGGGTTCTGCACATGGAACTCGGCCTTTCCCTTGCCCTCACTCTTTTTACCGACATATTCCTCGCTGCTGCCATATTCTTTTCAATATGGTCGACAAGGAAGATTCATCCGAAAGACATGATGGGAGAAAACCTGATCAGCGCAGGAAAGGAAATAGCTTTGATGACGAAGAGGGGACAGATGTGGAAAAAAGTCGCATTCCCTTTGCTTGCCGTATGGTTCATCTGGGTAGTGGTCGAAACCCTGAACTCCGGTCTTGAAAATGATATGGTCAGCGGTTTTCTGATAGGGTGCGGCTGCGGCCTGCTCGGAGGCATCGTCTGCGGAATGCTGTACGAGAAAAAACAGACCGCCATGATAAACGAATTGTTAAGGGATATTGACGAACTCAGCAAGTAGGCCGCTGCGGGCGGATGTCAGGCAGGAACAGGGCGACAATCCCGAGCAATGGCAGCCATGTGCTTACATGGAAAATGAACCCGATACTCGTGAAATCGGCAAGCCAGCCGAAAAACGCCGAACCGATACCGCCCAACCCGAACATGAGTCCGAAAAATACCCCGGCTATCATCCCTACCTTGTCCGGCATGAGATCCGTGGCATAGACCACGATTGCAGAAAATGCCGATGCTATGACAAGTCCGGTAATCACAGACATTACAATCGTCCAGAAGAGGTTCAGGTACGGCATGGCCAATGCGAACGGGGCAACACCGAGAATAGAGAAAAGTATCACGTATTTCCTGCCGTACCGGTCCCCGAGAAATCCTCCGAGCAATGTTCCCGCAGCGAATGCGGCAAGGTAGGCAAACAGGCAGAATTGCGACTGCTGGACGGTGATTCCGAACTTTTCTATCAGGAAAAACGTGAAATAACTCGTCATGCAGGCATTGAAGAAGTATTTCGAGAAAATCATGAGGACAAGTATGGTCAATGCCATTCTTACAGTCCTTGCCGGATATATGGCTGCGGACAATGGCTGCTGTCCCTTTGACGTTTTCGAGTAATCGAGTGTCATGCTGTACCATGCACCGACACGGACCAACAGGACGGCGGCGACCAATGCTGCAATGGCGAACCATCCTACGGCATGTTGACCGAAAGGAATCACGATGATGGCGGCAAGTAGAGGGCCTGCGGCGCTTCCTCCGTTCCCTCCAACCTGAAAAATCGACTGAGCCAGACTTTTTTTGCCTCCGGAAGCCATTTGCGCCACCCGAGAGGCCTCAGGATGGAATACCGACGATCCGCAGCCTATCAATGCAACCGACAATAGCAGGAATCCGAAGTCCGGAGCAAAGGCAAGAGCAACCAATCCGATCAGGGTAAAACACATTCCTGCGGCCAACGAATACGGTTGGGGATGCTTGTCGGCATAATGGCCGACGAACGGCTGGAATACGGACGATGTCAGTTGGAATACCAATGTTATGATGCCTATCTGTGCGAATGTGAAGCCGAATTTGTCTTTCAGCAGGGGATACATGGCCGGAATTACTGATTGGATCATGTCATTGAGAAGATGACATAATCCCATAGTAAACAATATGGTATATACCGTTCCCTCCGTCGGGTGTGGATGTCCCTTGATTCTGTCCAAGACCTTGTTCCCCATATCCCGGTTTCAAATTGATGTGCAAAAGTAAGTTTTGATATTGTAATTTCAAATTAATTGCTACCTTTGCATCGGCTTCGGGGCGAAATCCAACGAAGAAATTACCCGAATCAAACGAAAAACAGACGAAGTTCATTTTGAGCAGGGTCTTGGAATTTTGAAGTTCGATTTGGAGGAATTTCGAGGCGGACGAGCGAATTGAGAGGGAGTTTACTTCCGTAAATGACCGAAAGATGATGCGAAGTCCAACGAAGAAATTACCCGAATCAAACGAAAAAACGGGGGTATAGCTCAGTTGGCTAGAGCATCTGCTTTGCAAGCAGAGGGTCGTCGGTTCGAC
>CALVDU010000003.1 GCA_944326375.1 uncultured Bacteroidales bacterium
CCTGCAATCTTCGTGAAGTCGGAAATTGCAGCCTTGTAGTCATGTCCGTAGGCGAAGATGTAGAGGTCGAGGCGGTCTGTGGAGTCCCTTTCAGCGACCCATTCTCCCCAGTCCGAATTGTCGGGGACGAGGACATGCCTTTCGCTCTCGTCGATTATTGCCCAGCCGTCACGTGAAATTACGCCGGGGTCGTATGGTTCTTTGGTCTTGATTCCGTCGCAGCCGTCAAGGGTTCTCGTTGTGCCGAGAAGGTTGCCTGAATCGTCCGCTCCGGGATGCCAGGAGACTTTCTTTTCGCTCGGTTTCTTTCCTGAAAAGTCGGTCATCATGAATGAAACTTCAAGGTTGTCGGCGTTGAATTTCTCATGACCCCGGTATGTGAGCGTGAGGAAGTCGGTGCGTATTACTGTTCTGTTCCCGTTTTTAGTGACCTTGAATGCCGGGACATCGAGTCTTCTGTTCACGATTCCGAGGGTGGCCCTGTCTTCGAATTTTCCGTCCGCAGACCATTCCATGCGGACAAGCCTTGGCGTAAGTACCGTAAACCGGGCATTTCCGGACACGACAACAGCCTCCGGAGCGGCGACAGGATCATATTCGCTGCCGTAAGCGGCAAATGCGGCAGCGAGTGCCGCAATGACCGTTGACAATAAGTATTTCATGGATTTTAGCATAGTGTTAAATGTATAACAAATATAATCACATACTGGGAGAAATGCAATTAGTAGAAAGAGATTGTGCCCCAGGTGTCGGGACTGCCCTCGATTGTCACATAGATTACGGCCTCCCTTTCAAGTCCTTCGGCAGGCTCATGCAGATTGAAGGCGAACTTGCCCGACTTCCCGTTCCCGACAGGAATGTCCACATCCTTTTTAATCAGGATACGGGCAGCATCAGTGCGTCCGGAACGGACTTCCACCCTTGAAATCTTCGCGTCCCCGCCCCTGGTGCCGGAAAATTCAAGTCCGGACATCCCGGCAAAATCTTTCCCCGACACGGTCATGTAGAGCCGCTTCTTCGGCTTTCCGGCCATGTCCTGCGGACACCACCATGTGATTCCGTCCTTCGGCGCATGGCAGTTCCATTCGGCGATTTCGCCGTCCTGCCCGTCAGTTATGGATGACGAGCCGTCCTCATACACGATTCCGGAGTACTTCTTTACCAGTTCTATTCCGGCTTCGACCGGGGAGTCAAACGGCTTGGTTTCAGATAGTTTCATTTGAGTCTCCGTAATTTCCCCGACAGGGGTGTCCCCGAAATGGAAACTGCGGTCGTATGCCAGCATGTCGACATGTTCGCCTTTCAGCGCACCCTCAAAGTAATGTCGGAGACGCGGGGCGTAATAGTCCCTGATGAGCCCGGACCATACCCTTGCAGAATAGTCTCCGAGAGACGGACCGCCTGCCCATGTGGACAGCAGCTTCCTCGTTTCCCTCTTGAAGGTCATCCTTTCGGCTTCATTTGTGCCCGAATTTTCCGCAAAGTCGAACCACCGCTGAAGCCTGAACAGAGGGTGCGACTCCAACAGCCTGTCCACATCGAGGAGCATCGTGTCGAGGAGTTTCTGCAGGCTGCGTGCCTTTTCAATGTCTCCTGCCGCCATTGCCCAGTTGGCAGCCTTGAACACGTAGTCCGCTTTTGCGGCAATGTACAGGGCAGCATACTGTATTGCGTCTGTGCGGTATAATTCATTGTCCTTCAATGTGTCATAGTCCGAGAGGAAGTCTTCAATGGCTTTGAAATAGTGCCCGTTCACGTTCATTGTCTCAAGCCTGTGATAGGCTGGACGCTGCTGCCAGAGGAATTTGGCGTTGTTGGTGAAGTTGCAGTATGCCGACTGGCGCATCTCTTTCCAGAAATTGAGGACGCCTTCCGTGGCACTTCCGTACCTTGCGGCAGAATATTTTGCGAGAAATTCGTCCACATCCTGCTCCGAGTCCGACCAGCCTGCGGCTGAAATCAGTTCATAGATGATTTCATTGTTCTCGACCCCTTCCGGAGAAGTGCCGTAGCCTTTCAACGACCCTTTGTTCTCCGAACCGAGGGCCTCAAGATGACCGTTGAGATAGAAGTCAACAGGACCGTTCAGGGTGTTCCTGCCGCCGAAATTCGGCACTGTGCTCCAAATCCATTGTTTGCCATACATCCCGTCGAGATAATCCCAGCTCGTCTCGTTCTTCCACACGTATTCGTTGAAGTCCACGGCGAGGTCTATTATCATCATCTTGTCGTCAGGTACGCCGCTCAGCAGAGCACGCACGCTTTCCTTGTCCCATATTCCTCGGTTATGCCCGAACATCCAGCCCTGCATTACCCATACTGCATCGGGGTTCGCCTCCTTTACGGACTCATAGACCGTCCTGCCGTATGTCTGAAGGGTCTCGTACCTTTCCTTGCTGCCTTTAGGCCCGAACGGGATGTCCATTTCATTGAAGCTGTCGATAAGGTAGTATTCTCCTTTACCGAATTCCTTTTCCCACTCCTTTATGTATTCGGTGCCGATGACAGAAAAAAGGCTGTCAAGCGGAGAAAGCATGTAGCTTTTCTGTCCCGACCATTTGGTTTCCGTCAGGTTTATTTCAGGAAAATGTTCTTTCATCGCCTTCGGAACGAATCCTGCGAAGCCCTGGAATACCGGGGTCATTCCGAGGGAGCGCATGCGGTCCAGGATTTTGTGCTGCAGGGCAATCTGGTCCTTCTGCCACTTGTCGCCCAGACCTCCGCCGACGGCAGTCATGTTGCCCATGCGCATCCACGGCAGATGGAGCGGACTTGTGAAATATTCGTTGATTTCCTCGTCGGAAAGTCCCATTTCACGCCATACTCTGGCGAATATCGCTTCTCCGGCGATTGGGGCGAGGGGCATGTCGAAGCCGTGCATCGCCATCCAGTCGATTTCACGTTCCCACTGTTCCCAGGTCCAGAGGGGATAAGTGTAGCCGAAGGTGCAGACGTTGTCGTAGAGGTGGTGGGCGAACGGGGATACTGTTTCCGTCCGTTTGACGGTCGGGAGATGTTTCGGGAGTTCGAGGCGGTTCCCTGTCCACGAAACGATGCCGAAGCCGTTGTCAAGGATGTAGTCGTAGAAGCCCTTGCAGAGGGCGACCGCAGATGTCCCCGTAACGGTAATCTGCTCCGGGGTGGATTCGTAGGTGTAACTGTCGCAGTCCCCGGTCTTGGCGACGAGCCTCAGTTCGAGGGCTTCGGGGAATGTGCCGAATGTGCGTCTGATTACAGCCTCTGCGCCGGCGGTTTCCTTTGAGGATGTCCCGTCTGCGCAGCCATACAGGACGCAGGTCAGGAAGAGCGTGAGGATAAGCGGGATGTGTTTCATAAAAAGGTGTTTATATTGTTATCGTTCTGCTGTCGGGA
>CALVDU010000004.1 GCA_944326375.1 uncultured Bacteroidales bacterium
CGGCAACCGCCCCCGCAAGGATTGTCAGTTTGGGATGTCTGAAACATGCGGCCTGTGCCTTCTCATAACCGGTCTGCATCCCGTCGAAGAACCTGGCCTGAATACGGCCGAACCATCCCACATTGTCGGGACGGGACGTCTTTATGAACCTCACTTCGAGAGACGGAACGACGACAACGGCATATACCAGTGAAGTGCACAAAGCAATCGCTATCACCCACGGGAATGTCGTCACGAAGTCCCCGAGATACCCCGTAATGATGCCCTTTATCGGAAAGAACATCACGCTTATGGCAAGTGTGGCAGTAAACATAGGCAAGAAGAGCTCTTTGGCACTTGCCGCTGCCGCATCCACCTGGGACATCCCCCTTCCCAGTTTGTCCATATATCCGTCCATCGTGATGATGGAGTCGTCCACAATCATTCCCAAGACCACTATAAGGGCCGCCAAAGACACGGTATTGAGGTCTATTTCTGCCATGAACATTATGGCAAGGGCAACTGCCGTACAGACAGGCACTCCCGAACTCGCTATAAGGGCGGACTTCATCGGGAAAAGCAGAAGCATCACGAGGATGACTACCAGCATGGATATCACGAGGTCCCTCAAGAAAGACAAGACTGAAGACCCGACCACTTTCGGCTGGTCCGTAATCCTGCTCATGGTCACGCTCTCCGGAAGAGTCTCCGAGAATTCGTCAAGGACCTTGTCTACCTCCTTGCCGAATGCCACGATGTCATTGTCGAGACGCATTTCCACGGAAAGTATCAGGGCCGTATTGCCGTTGTAGTCCACTTTTGACGTAGGCTCTTTGTATCTGCGGGAAATTTCCGACACGTCTCCGAGCCTCACCACATTGCCCTCTGGGTCTGAATAGATGATTTTTTCGGCTATCTCCTGCTCCGAGGCCAACGGACTGCTCACATGAATCGGAGAATTGGCATAGTCGGTCTTGAACATGCCTGAAGGCGCCTGAAATCCGGAAGTCTGATAGTCCATCAGCAAGGATGTCGGGCTTATGCCGTAGGCCGACAGTTTCTCCATGTCCACGGAAACGGCTATTTCCTCGCTCTGCGAACCCACTATCGACACGTTGGCCAGTTCGGGGATGGTGCGCAGCCGCGTGCTCAACGCTTCCGCATAATCGAGCATTTCGGAATAGCCCTTGTCCTCCGACTCGATTGCTATCAGAAGCGACGATACGGCACTGAAATCATCGATTACAGCCACTGCAACAACGCCCGGCGGCAGTGTCATCTTGCTGGCTTCGAGCTTCAGCTTGATCTTGGACCATGCCTCATCCTTCTTTTTTGCCGGGACGGTCAAGTCCACGAAAATATAGCATATCCCGTCCCGGGAATAGGAATACGTGTTCTGCCGGTTTACTTCAGAAAAGGAAAACAGCACGTCTTCGAGCGGTCCCGTCAGCTGGTCCTCCACCTGCGCCGCCGATGCCCCTGGATAGACCCCGGCCACAAGGCCCTGCTTTATCTGGAACGACGGGAACTCGTCCTTGTTCATGTAGGAAAGGCCGACGACGCCCACCACTATCAGGGCAAAGACAATCATATAGATCACCTTGCCGTGTGCGATGAAACTCCTTACAATATTTGAAGAATCCCTTTTCATCATTCGACAATCCTCACTTTCATGCCGGAACAGACTTTCTGCACCCCTTCGGTAATTACCTGTTCCCCATCTTCAAGGCCTTCGGAAATTACTACACCTTTCCCTGAAAATCCGCCGGGAACGACATGCTTCTTGACTACCGTCCCGTTTTCCACGCACCACACATAACGGCCTGTGTCATCGGTCCTCACTACGGAAGCCGGCACAATGACACCATGCGCTCCGCTGTCGGAGAGATGCACCTTGACCACCATTCCGGGCATCATGCCTTCAATCTTTCCGGACGGTTTCAGGGAACATTCATACGTGTGCGACAGCGGCGAAGCGACCATTCCCTTGGAAATTATCTCCGCATCGGCATTTTCAATGTCCAATGCCGGCACCGAAACAATGGCCGCATGGCCTACAGAGACTTTGCCGAGTTCATTTTCAGGCACAGGAAACCGGATTTCCGGAGAGGACACATCCAGAATCCGCATCAGATTGTCAAGAATGTCGACCTCTTCCCCCTCGTTAACGAAAACTTCATCAATCACTCCAGAATACGGAGCCTTTATCCGGCAGTCCTCAAGAGCCTTGTCGGCAGCCTCTGCGGATGCCCTTGCCTGAGCAAGCCTGGTCTCGACCTCAACCATCTTCACATCGGAAATGCTGCCCTTTTCATGCAGTTTCAGCGACCTTGCATATCCGTCTTCCGCCTGTTTCAGGGCTGAATGCGCCATATCTCTCGCCGAAATTACCGACGACGACTCTATTTCGGCAAGAACATCTCCGGCAGAAACGGCATCTCCCCTGCCCACATTAAGGCTCACGAGTTTTCCTGAATAACGGCAACGCAGATATGACGATTTTGAGGCCTCGACCGTACCGATATAGGCTTTCGTTCCGGAACTCTGTACGGATTCCACTGTCATGACCCTTACAGGAATTACTCCCGCACCTCCGCTGCCGTCCTTGGCCCCGCCCCCTCCGCAGGAGGAGACCAGCACGGCCAATACCGCCAATTTTACCAACTTGCTGCACATACCGCTAAAAATCATTAAGTTTCGCTACGCAAACTATATTGCTTCCACCGACAGTGTATTCCACCTGCTGCCGGGTGCAATGTCCGGAATATTCCAGCCGGAAAATAATGGTATCGTCATACCTTTCCCCGTAGCCGGATACTGTGACGTTCGCCGATACTCCAACGCCGGCATCAGAAGAAAGTTGCACCATTCTCTCAAAAGGCGTGATGTCGACCCTGTTGCCGGAAGCGGTCGCATTCATCACTACGGCATCCCCCAGAATTGCGTTCATGGTTATGAGCACGGCTCCGGAACTCTTGTCCGCCGTCACAATGTCCATCTGCCCGCTCTCACTTGCTATCCCTACCGTATCCGGCTGTTCGGACGAGCCGGAAGCAGAAGGCGTAAGCACCACGGTACCGCTCGTCTTGAAAGACCAGTTGCCTTCAAAGCGGGCAGGACCTTCCTTGCTGCACGAAGTCAGCAGCCCGACGGCTGCGGCAAGCGAAATCAAAAAAAACCGTTTCATCTCAATTATTATTGTATAACTTAAACATAAGCACCTCAAGCATTGCCCTGTACGTGTTCTCCATCTCACGGATGTCATCAGTATCGAAAAACTGGATTTCAATGCCTTTCAGCACGAGAAGCATCATGTTTCCGAAAACTTCAGGAGACACGGCTTCGGGAAAAATCCCTTCCTCTTTGCCAGCCTTGCAAAGGCTCACATAATAAGCATATTCCTCGTCATCCAGACTTTTCCTGACCTCGTCCACGATTTCCGACACTTCGTTGCGGCCGTACATGTACGACGAAAGGACATACCTCCTGTAGACTTTTGCCTCCCTCATGAGCCGTATCCGTGTCATAAAATACTCCTTCACTTCATCCGTCGTGATAGTTCCGTATTTGGATTTTATTTCGTTCAAACCGGTCCTTACCCTCTCCATTTCCTGTTCGAGGACAGTCCTGAAAAGTTGGAGTTTTCCAGAAAAATGATAGTACACCGACGCTTTGGCCTTGTGGGCACGGCGTGCGATCTCGTCCACGGAAGTCTTTTCGTAGCCGAACCTGTCGAAAAAATATGCTGCGGAATCCAGAATGGACTCCCTTACCTTGTCCAAATTCTTCATGTCTCCGGTTTTTGGAACGTTTTCCGCACTGCAAATTTTCGACCAAATCGGTTTTTTGGTCAAAAACGGAAAAAGAAAAACGCAGAATGTACAAATTGTCCCATTCTGCGTCAACTTTACATGCCTTTGCGGCAGGATCAGTATGTCACCTTGTCCGTCTTGTCTGCCCATTCCCGGAAAGCTCTGACAGCCTCGTCCGGGAGGAGTTCTTCGGATTTCAGCCTGCGGTCCTGCGGCTTCAGTTCCAATTCCTTGTATATGAATGCGTCGTCAAAGCCTATTTCTGCTGCGTCCCTTTTGTCGTTGCCGTAATACAGCCTGTCAAGATGCGCCCAATAGATTGCTCCGAGGCACATCGGGCAAGGTTCACAGGATGAATATATTTCGCATCCGCTCAGGTCAAATGTGCCCAGTGTACGGCTTGCTGCTCTTATCGCGTTGACTTCGGCATGGGCGGTCGGGTCACAGTCCGGAGTTACACGGTTGGTGCCTGTCGCCACTATCTTCCCGTCTTTTGCGATTACTGCGCCAAACGGACCCCCTCCGTTCTTCACGTTTTCCTCGGAAAGGCGGATTGCCTCCCTCATCAGTTCTTCTTTTGTCATATCTTGTGTTCCTTTTCAAGGGCCGTACCGTCAGCCCCTTTTCGGCAAAGTTAAAAAACTTTTCCGGGAATAACCTACGGCAAGACCGCCTTCGCCGGTCTCCTTGTAAAGGGACGGAAGGTCGTGTCCGGTCTCCTTCATGACCTGCACCACCTCGTCGAATGACACCCTATGGTAACCGTCGGAATAAGAGGCATATATGTTGGCATCGAGAGCCCTTGCGGCGGCAAAGGCGTTCCTTTCTATGCAGGGTATCTGCACGAGTCCGCAGACAGGGTCGCAGGTCATTCCGAGGTGGTGTTCCAGCCCCATTTCCGCAGCATATTCGACCTGGGACGGGGTACCGCCGAAAAGTTGGCAGGTAGCCGCAGACGCCATTGCACATGCCACGCCGACCTCTCCCTGACAGCCGACTTCCGCCCCCGATATGGAGGCGTTCTGCTTGACCACATTGCCGAATATCCCGCCTGTGGCAAGAGCGTGCAGTATCTTGGTTTCCGTAAAATTATGGCCTTTGGCTATATGGTACAGCACGGCAGGGAGCACACCGCTGGAACCGCAGGTCGGGGCAGTCACGACGATTCCGCCGGAGGCGTTTTCCTCGCTCACGGCGAGGGCGTATGAAAAGACCATTCCGCGGGTCTGTAGATTTGCCTTGTAGCCGGATGCCTTTATGTGGTATGTCGCAGCCTTGCGGGAAAGACGGAGCGGTCCCGGGAGGGCGCCTTCCGTGTCGAGTCCCCTTTCGACCGACGCTTTCATGGCATTCCAGACTTCCTTCATGTAGTCCCAGAAGTCGGAATCTTCACATTCCTGGGCATATTCCCAGTAGTTTCGTCCGGTATCCTTGCACCATTCGACTATCTCCCTGATCGAATTGAGTCCGTATATGTCCGGACCTTCGCCGATCGCTGAACCCGGGCCCTCCGAAATCGTGCCTCCGCCGATGCTGTAGACCGTCCATTCGGCCCCGGCATTGCCTTCGCTGTCCTTTGCTACGAATTTCATGGCGTTGGGGTGGAACGGGAGGAAAATTTCCGGTTTCCATATTATTTCCACATTCTTTTTGCCTCCGTCGGAGAGGGCGTCCGTCACGGCGACGTCGGTAAGGTGTCCCCGCCCCGTGGCTGCAAGGCTTCCGTAGAGGGTGACTTCAAATGAGTCTGCCTCCGGGTGCTTCTGTGCGAACATTGTTGCGGCTTTGGACGGGCCCATCGTGTGGCTGCTGGACGGTCCCCGGCCTATCTTGTACAATTCTTTGAGTGATTTCATCTTTGCCTGTTTCCTTTATTGCCGAGCGGCGGTCCTTCTGCCGTTTCAGCCGAAATTTCGGCGAATTTAGGAAATTTTATTTCATACGGATAACGGAATTGCGCTAAAGTTTCCAGCCGGAGCAACAACCAATTCCGCTCCAATTTCATTCGAAATCAAAATGGATTATGATACAGGAGCAAATCAATCTTCAGACTGCTGTTTATCGACTTGTAAGTTATCAACAGTGTTGCTTATATCGTCAAGCAGAATTCTTATCTCCTTGTCAGATATGGCTTCTTTCTCGGACTTATCATAAACTGTCAACAATCTAATCTTTGTATCAGTCGTATTGACTATTACATTGAATGTTATGACTCTCACTCCTCCACTCTTTCCTTTTCCCTTACTCTTGACTGCCATTCTGATTTTCCTCACACCATTGCCGAGAGATGTACCCATATCGGGATTGACTGACAAGGCTTTACAGAACGCCTCCAGGTCTTGAAGAAATGACCTGTATTTCTTTGAAAGCCGCTTGGCATTTTTTATAAATACTTTTGTATATAAAATACTGACCATTACCTGTCACCGAGTTCTTTAAACAGATTATCTATCGAGGGTAATTCTTTTCCTGTCTTATCGGCTTCAAGGACTTCGGTATAAGCATCTTTTATGTCTTGCATAATTTGTTCTTTCCCCGACTTTACCGGTTTCGTTCTGCTTGTCTTTGCAACAGAAACTCCTTTCAATTGTCCCAGTACTTTACGTAAACTTGGAATAATGTCGGGGTTCTCTATATTCAATATCATCTGCGTCATAATCGTATTACTTTTAATGGCTTCTTTGCAAATATAAAATTTTTATCCTGATATTCATAATAAGAATTTTACCTGCTGTTTCAGATTATTTTGGAATCAACGGTCACAAACGGACAACACTCATAGGAGCATTGAATCACAAATTTAATTCAAGTCAGCCGAAATTGGAACACTTGCGGCGTTGAGAAAACGGCCTATATCTGCGGTATCTATCAGGACTTGCGGTATTTTACGGGAGTCATGCCGGTTTTTGCCCTGAAGAACTTGTGGAATGTAGGCACATCCGGAAAATTGAGCCGTGAGACTATCTCCTTGACAGGCATGGAAGAGTATCGGAGCATGTTTTTCGCCTCAAGGATCACATAATCGTCTATCCAGTCCGAAGCCGATTTCCCTGTGGCAATTTTGACAAGTTTTGTAAGATATTTCGGCGTAAGGCACAACTGTCCGGCATAGAAAGACACGAACCGCTCCTCCGTATGGTACTCCGACACCAGTTTCAGGAATTGTTCGAACACGGCCTGACATCGGTCTGTCCCGCCCGAAGGCTTCAGCCCCGCCCCCGAAATCTGCTGCTCCACAATTCCGCCCGCAAGGAAAAACACCGATGAAAGGAGGGCGGATATGCTCTCCCTCTTGTACATCAGGTTGGATTCAAGTATGTCGGATGCCAGAGAGGCATATTTCCCGGCAATTCTTCTCTCGTTGTCCATCACGACAAAGAAAGGCCTGTTCATCAACGCCGTTTCCTTCCCGGTCAGTTTCCCGACATCCATCTTCAGCCCCGTCATATAATCCTCCGTCATCGCTATGACGGTAACCCTCAAGTCTTCCTTGTGCGCTTCGTCGATTTCCGAAACGCTGATTATGTTCCCGGGGATATAGACAAAAATGGAATTTTCCTCGACTTCGAACTCCGTCAGGTTGATTCTCACCTTCATACGTCCGGAAGTGCAGAAAAAGGCAAGAAACCCGTCAAAACGGCAAGGATGCCTCAGCACTGACAGGCTTTCGTCATACCTGACATGCACAAGGCACACGTCATCGCCCATGCTCACCCTCTCCGTTACCGGAAAAAACTGGCGGAACTGCGCCAGACTTATGATATATGTACCGTCATCCATATTCTTGCAAATATAATTCATTTTTCTCCCTTTTGACAATTTTTGAAGAATTATGGCATATAATTCCGGAATTGCGGGCAACCGTTTTGCAAACATCCGCCCTCCTTGGACAAACAAGATGACAAAATGAACATAAAGACAATCATTCCGGGAATCCTGCTGACCGTATTGCCGTCTGTTGCAGGAGCGACGGAAATCCTTACCCTGCAGCAATGCCGGGACTCGGCCGTGGCCAACAACAACGACCTCAAAATAGCAAAACAGAAGATTGCAATAGCCGGATACGACAGGAAAATAGCCCTGGCGAATTATTTCCCCGACGTGTCCGTTTCCGGAGCATACATGTACAACAGCCGCAACCTGAGCCTCGTCCCGGAAAATGTATCCGACGCTCTTACGGGGCTGGGGACATCCATGCAGGCCGCATTGCCGGACCTGTTCAGATATATCGGGAATCTCACATCTGCCGATGCCGCCGGAAAACTCAATGAAATCGGAAGCGAAATCAACAAGGCATTCGAACTGAACATCCGGAATGTCATGGCGGCATCCGTGAACATCACACAACCAGTATTCATGGGCGGAAAGATTGTGGAGGCAAACAAGATGGCCGGACTCGCCGAAGAACTCGCAGAATCGCAGTACGGCACCGGATACAACAATGTCGTGTCACAAGTGGACAAGGCCTACTGGCAGACAGTTTCCGTCTCGAACAAGAAAAGGCTCGCCGAAGATTACGCTGACCTGCTCCACCAGATGCTGCACGACACGGAAATAATGGAAAAGGAAGGCATGGCGACGACAGCCGACCTCCTTGCGGTACAGGTAAGGACAAACGAAGCCGACATGCTTCTGACAAAAGCATCCAACGGGCTTGTGCTCAGCAAGATGCTGCTTTGCAAACTCTGCGGCATGCCTCTCGACAGCGACATAGAGCTCGCCGACGAACGGCTCTATGCCATTCCGATGCCCGAAGTCACGGAATACAGGAGCGACGAAGAGATATTCGCCTCAAGGCCGGAAATCCGCAGTCTCGAAATAGCCGGACGCATATACGACAGGAAAGTGGCCATGGCAAGAGCCGACATGATGCCGCAAGTGGCGCTGACAGCAAATTATTTAATAACCAACCCGAATCTTTACCATTCGTTCAGGAACGATTTCGGAGGCATGTTCAATGTCGGCGTGGCGATAAAAATTCCTCTTGTCCACGGCGGAGGGACAATCCAGAAAATTCGCAAGGCAAAGGCAGAAGCATTGCTGACTGAATATCAGCTGGCTGACGCAAAGGAAAAAATCTCCCTTCAGATAGCCCAGTTGAGGCAGCAGAGAGATGAGGCATACGAAAAACTGGAGATGGCAGGGAACAACCTGAAAAGTGCGGAAGAAAACCTGCGGGCGGCCACAATCGGATATTCAGAGGGCATTGTACCGTCAAACACTGCACTTGCCGCCCAGACTGCGTGGATGCAGGCCCATTCAGAATACATCGACGCCGGAGTCGGTCTGCAGGTAATTGCCGGAGAACTGGCATTGTCATCAGGAGAATAAGATGTCTAAAAATCAAGCAATATGGAAAAGATAAGGAAAAACTACAATCTGCTGATAGGTATCATCGCAATGCTGGCCATAGTGGGCATTGTCGCACTGGCGGGATATGTGGTGTCAAAACCGAAACCCGCGATAATCCAGGGACAGGCCGAAGCCACGGAATACCGCGTTTCCGGGAAAGTTCCCGGAAGGATAGAACGATTTTTTGCTGACGAAGGCGATTTCGTGCACAAGGGCGATACACTTGCGGAAATCGACAGTCCTGAAGTAAGGGCCAAACTTGCCCAGGCGCTTGCCGTAAAATCAGCAGCGGAAGCCCAGAAGGACAAGGCATTGACCGGAGCAAGACAGGAGCAGATAACGGCAGCCTATGAAGTGTGGCAGCAGGCCCTTGCCGGCGAGGAAGTAATGAAAAAGTCATACGACAGGACAAAAAGGCTGTACGAACAGAACGTGGCAAGCGCCCAGAAACATGACGAAGTCCTGGCACAGTACAAGGCAGCCAAAGCGACATGCGCCGCCGCAAAATCCCAATACGAGATGGCGGTCAACGGGGCCAGAAAGGAAGACAAGGATGCAGCAGCGGCCCTTGCCGACCAGGCTGCCGCCGCCTTGACGGAGGTCGAATCATACCTCGGGGAGCTATATCTCACCGCACCTTCGGACGGAATAATATCCGCACGCTTTCCAAAAGCGGGAGAACTTGTGGGACAGGGCGCTCCCGTAATGGCAGTCACGGACCTGAACGACATGTGGTTTACCTTCAACATCAGGGAAGACATGCTCGACGGGCTCAAGACAGGAGACGAACTGACCGTAACTGTCCCGGCTCTCGGAGACACGAAGTACCGGACAACCGTAAAGTACATCTGCGTGCTCGAATCCTATGCCACCTGGCGTGCGACCCTCGACACAGGAAGCTATGATGCACGGACTTTCGAAGTAAGAAGCGTTCCGGACAAACCCATAGACGGATTGCTTCCCGGAATGACGGCGATAGCGGAGACTATCCAAAACCGCTAAACCGGAAAAAAAGGATTTCCGATGAATTTTTTATACAGAATAAAGGCGATAGTCTTCAGGGAATTGCGCCTGATGCGCCAAAGCCAGATACAGTTGCTTGCAACTGTGGGCGTGATGGCTTTCTGCTGCATTTTCTTCCTGACGCTGTTCAGGGACGGCTTTCCAAAGGATTTGCCCACGGGCATCGTGGATTCAGACAATTCCTCCCTGTCGAGAAACATCATCAGACAAATAGACGCTACGGAACTGGGGGAAACCATCGGCTTCGACACCTACACACAAGCAAGAAAAGCACTCCAGACAGGAGAGATAAACGCATTTCTGGTAATTCCGGAAGGTTTTTACGAGGATGTGCTGTCCGGCAGGCAGCCTGTATTGACATTCTATGTGAACTCCCTCTATTTTGTGGGCGGGGCACTGGCATACAAGAATGTCCTTTCGATGGTGAACCTTTCCTCCGGAGCGGTACAGAGAGAAATGCTGAGAGCCAAAGGGATGAGCGAGGCTCAGATAACAGGTACAATACAGCCGATCGCCATAGACGCCCACCAGATAGGCAACACCACCACCGACTACGGGATATACCTCGTGAATGTGCTGATCCCCGGGATGCTCGAGGCAATCATCATATTGGTGACGGTCTATGCCCTCGGTTCCGAACTGAAAAACGGGACAGGAAAACATCTGCTCGAAAAGGCCGGCGGGTCCATGACTGTTGCCATGACCGGAAAACTGATTCCGTACACGGTATTGTTCACAGTAACCGGCATCACCTGCGACCTGATCCTGTACGGATGGGCCGGATTCCCTCTGGCCGGTTCGCTTTGGAACATCATTCTCGGCACATTCCTGATGGTGCTCGCCTGCGAATCCGTGGCATTCTTCATTATCGGGACACTGCCCATCCTGAGGCTTGCCATAAGCATTTCCGCCCTATACAGCATCCTCGGATTCAGCATGGCGGGATTCACATTCCCTGTCGAGGCAATGCATCCGGCAGTACAGGGGCTCGCCGCAATTTTCCCGCTCCGGCACTATTACATGATATATGTCCAGGAGGCAATTTTCGCCGGAGGGTTCGGAGGATGGCACACGCATGCGGTCTGCCTCATGCTATTCATGCTTTTGCCTCCACTTGTATCCGACAGGCTGAAAAAAGCATACATTTTCCGGAACTATCCCAGAAAGTGACACATCCGGAAGGATGAAAAACATCATTCAAGAAATGAAAAGAAAAACATCATATCCAAGATTATGGTGCCGTGACTGGTATTCCGTATTCACGCAGGAATTGAAACATATCTTCAGCGACAGCGGTGTGCTGATAATATTTTTTCTGGCCGGACTGGCTTATCCGCTCCTGTACGGGGCCATTTACAGCAAGGGATCCGTGGATGACATGCCGATCGCCGTAGTGGACAATTCATGCAGCCGGCTCAGCAGGGAATTCACGCGCGGGCTGGATGCCACACGTGAACTGCGCGTATCCTGCCTCTGCGCCAATATGGCGGAGGCAGAAAGTCTGCTGAAAGGGCGTAAGGTGAAAGGCATAGTGATGATACCGTCTGATTTCGGGGACAGGATAGTTTCCGGAGAACAGGGAACCATATCCACATACGCCGACATGAGCAGTTTCCTGTATTACAAGAACCTGACAATGGGTGTCAACATGGTGATGCTCGACGAGATGCACCGCATACAGGCGTCACGGCTTGCGGAGGCAGGCTATGACGAACATCGGATTTCCCAATTTGTGCAGCCTGTAAGATACGAGGAAAATCTGCCTTACAACAGGTCGTTTTCGTATTCGACATTTTTCCTTTCGGCTGTTCTTCTTCTTGTCATCCAGCAGACCATGTTCTACGGAATGTCCATGCTGACAGGGACGATGCGGGAGGAAAACCGCAGCATCGCCATCATGCCGAAAAGGCTGAACGGACGGGGAATTTCGAGGACCGTATCGGGCAGAGGAGCCGCTTATTGGCTGATCTACATGGCAATAGGAATATATGTGGCTGTTCTCGTGCCCAATTTGCTCGGCATGCCGCAAAATTGCCGTTTCGGAGAAATTTTAGTCCTCCTGCTTTTCTATATAACAGCATGCGTGGTGTTCAGCCTGACGTTCAGTTCGTTCATACGGCATAGGGAGACGGTCTTCGTGCTTTTTCTTTTCATGTCTCCGATATGCCTTTTCCTGACCGGGTTTTCCTGGCCGGAGAGCAGTTTTCCGGAATTCTGGAAACTGTTTTCATACATGTTCCCGTCGACTTTTGCTGTCAGGGCCTTCATAAACATGAACACGGCCGGTGCAGACCTGTCAATGGCAGGTCCCCAGCTTGCAGCCCTGTCTGTACAGACTATCGTGTATTACATCACGTCCTGCATGTTGTCCAAAGCCGAAACCTTGTTGGAAAAATGAATTTTCGGAAAGTGCGTGGCTGGCAGGAATTTGGATTTACGGATTTTTATTATGATTACGTAATTTACGTTACGAAAAATACGTAACGCAAACTACGCGAACAAAGCATTCTGAAAATTATAATATGTATTCTACATAACCGTCATTCCAGCGAACGGCGATGAGTCTCCAGCTCATTTTTCAGGTTACGGATATGCTCATCAAGCATGACGTCCCGGAACGGTTGTACGGAGTCCTGTTCACGTGAGTCAACCAAAGCCTTGATATATTCAGCCTTGTCTTCCTGGAGAACTTTTACGGGTACAAGACCGAACTCGAATTGTATCTGATTCATCACGAGACGGGCCATTCTTCCGTTCCCGTCCACCCACGGATGTATGGTGACGAGCATATAATGGGCGTCAAAACTCAAAAGATAGGCTTCTACAACATCCGGGTTATCCAATAATGCTGAACGACGCTCATTGACATGTGCACAAAATTCCTCCAGCCTTGACGGAATTTTCAAATAATTCATATAGGAACGTCCGCCCACTCCCTCAGTCACATTCACAAGACGAAAATCGCCAGCCGAAGAATCGAATGCACCTTGCAGCGTACTATATTGGCTGCCGGTATTTTTCATGACCGCGGCTGAAAGGCTCTTCAGCATATCCGGAGAAAACGGAGCATGACTCTGCGCAAGCGACAGGCTTTTCATGTAAGCATTCTTCAGGTCAAGATTCATCAGCTGTTCTTGTATATTTCGCCCTTTGGCAGATATCCCCTCATCAAACAACAGCTGATTCTCAATTTCCGTGACCGTCGAACCTTCAATAGCCGTAGAATGCGTAATCAATGAATAGAGATAGAATTTGTCATAATCCACCTCTTCAGCAATCCCCGATTGCCGATATTCCTTCAGGAGGCATCTCAATTCATTGACCGTTTCCATAGATGACAAAGATATTAAAGGAAAAGGTAGATACAAAAAAAGACTGCCAAATCAGACAGTCTCTCTCTGGAGCGGAAAACGAGACTCGAACTCGCGACCCCGACCTTGGCAAGGTCGTGCTCTACCAACTGAGCTATTTCCGCATTTTTATTCTAAAAATGCGCTATTTTCGGCTGCACCTCGGCATTCAAACAAGTTTGACTGCGCTCGGTTTGCACGAAAATTCCGCAAAATTTTATTCTAAGAACTTGCCCCAACCGCAGTGTTTCCGAGGTTTGGGATTGCAAAGATAGGCATTATTTTCTTTTCTGCAAACTTTTCTTTTGACAGGTACGAATTTTATTCGCGTCAAAACGCTTGACAAGCCCCGGAAGTTTGACACTTATATAAGGAATAAAAAATGTAAATAATTGAGAGAGTTTCTGATGAAACTCTTTTTTTGTCAAATAATATTATTATGTTTATAGCTACATTTAGCTATATAAAATGAAACTGACGATCAGCAAGTCAAAGAACGCGACACTCTATTATGTCCAGAAGTCCTACAGGACAGAGACGGGCAAGAGTTCAACAAAGACAGTCGAGCGCTTGGGAACGGCCGATGAGTTACGGGCCCGGTTCGGAGAAGAAAACACGATGGATGCGGTAAAGGCCTACATCAGGGAGTTGACGAGGGCAGACAGGGAAGAGAACCGAGACGTAGAGATAAAGCTGTCGCAGAGAAGGACCATAAGCAAGGGGGAACGGAGGAGTTACAACGGGGGCTACCTGTTTCTTCAGAAGGTGTATCACGAACTGGGTCTGGACAGGATCTGCAAGAGGATAGAGAAGAAGTACAGGAACAGGTACGATCTGAATTCGATCCTGCAGATGCTGCTCTACACGCGGATACTGTATCCGGGGTCCAAGCAGTCATCGCTGGAGGAGAGCAGGAGGTTCATCGAGCATAGTGATGCGGACATACATCAGGTATACCGGGCGCTGTCGCTGCTGGCGCAGGAGAGCGACGCAATCCAGGCGGCTGTTTACAGGAACAGCCGGAAGCTTGGGGCGCGTAGGGACAGGGTCATCTACTACGACTGCACGAACTACTACTTCGAGAGCGAGGAGGAGTGCGGACTGAGACAGTACGGCCACTCTAAGGAGAACAGGCCGAACCCGATAGTTCAGATGGGTCTGTTCACGGACATGGACGGGATACCGCTGGCGTTCTGCATCAATCCGGGGAACACGGCGGAGACGGCGACGCTGAAGCCACTGGAGGAGAAGCTTCGGGAGAAGTTTGGGCTGTCGAAGGTTGTTGTGTGCACGGACGGGGGTCTGTCCTCGTACGAGAACAGGATGAACGACCATGTCGGGGAAAGGGCGTTCATTACGGTTCAGTCCCTGAAGAAGCTGGAGGGACACCTGCAGGAGTGGGCCCTGCGTACGGACGGATGGAGGACGGTCAACTTCAATGGCAAGGAGGGTCCGGAACTGTCGGAGGAGGAATACGACCTGAGGGAAGTGAATCCGGAAGAGTATGCCGACCGTCTGTTCTGCCGCGAACGGTGGATAAAGACAAGGCTCGGCAAGACCGGGGAGGAACTCGAGCAGAGGCTCATCGTGACCTTCTCGTTCAAGTACCGCAATTACCTCAGGTATGTCCGCGGGGAACAGATAGCCAGGGCCGAAGGCCTCATAAATGGAGGAAGGGCCGGCAGGGCGGTCAAAGGGCAGAATGACCCCCGACGCTTCATCAGGTGCGAGAACTGCACGGCTGACGGGGAGCTGGCGCAATACAGCAGCTACTCCATCAATCAGGAGATGATAGACCAGGAGTCCCGCTTCGACGGCTTCTACGGCATCTGCACCGACCTGGAGGACAGCGCCCCTGAAATCATCAGGACGAACGGCGGACGCTGGATAATCGAGGACTGCTTCCGGATAACAAAGACCGACTTCGAGGCCAGACCCGTCTTCCTCCGCAGGGACGACCGAATCACAGCCCACTTCCTCACATGCTTCCTTGCCCTCATCCTGTACAGGTACCTCGCACGGAAGGTAAACCGAGGCGGCAGACACTTCTCTACGGGAGAGATCATCGGGACACTCCGGGAGATGAACTTCCTCTGTATTTCCGGGGAAGGATACATCCCGACCTACATGAGGACTGACCTGACGAACAACCTGCACGGCTCCGCCGGATTCAGGACAGACTCGCAGATTGTCTCACGCCAGAAAATGAAAAGTATCATATCTATGACAAAAAAAAGCTACTCCGTGCTATAAATAAAAGAAATATAGCTACAAAGTCAAATACAATAAATGCCCCGGAATCGCCATTGCAGCACTCTGGGGCTTCATTTTCTCTAATTCAAAGTGTCAAAACTCGAGAATATGCTAAGAAGCCCAGAGCAACGCAAACGAACTTGATCGAATTGTATTGCCGAGGCTCTACAAAGTCATCCCACTTAAAAGTCTCCTCCTAGAGTTAACCTAATTCAGAAAATGACAATCCCGCTTAAATGTCTCCGTATGCAAAAAAAAGACCGCCCAAAATCTCTTTTTCGGGTCGGCCTCATCGTTTCTTTTCACTCCGTACTATTTCTCTCCGGTAAAGATATGTCTGGCGTAATTGTAACCCAGAATATCATAAATATCGGTCATGGAGTCCATTTCTTCGAGGAAACGAGAATAATCCCTGTTGTCCGGCTCGCACCATTG
>CALVDU010000005.1 GCA_944326375.1 uncultured Bacteroidales bacterium
TACTCTGACCAAAATAAACTTCAAACTTTTTTCGTTTCTTTTGGGCGATATCAGCGTTGGACTTCGCCTTGCTCTCGCCGCAAAAAACGTTATCAAAAGAACTTCCCCGTATTTGTAAGGGACTGCAAAGATAGGCAAGTTTTTTCTGACTGCAAATTTTTTTTAATTTTATGTGCGACTTTTTGTCCGGCAAGCATAAACGCACAATATTGTTTTTTTACGGACATTCGCAAAAATCATTTATTGAATGAAACTTTTTCAAAATTGCAGCGTATAATATAAATGCAAAGTAACAATGGGGCTGTTTTGGTTTTGACAGCATTTGACATTGGACGGTAAGCACGCCGGGCGTCGGAAATTTGCCCGTAAATCTCAGTTTCCGAACTTTTAGTTGGCAACAACAATTATGCACTCGCTGCGTAGTCTGCCAAGCAGGCTCGCTTAATCGCCGGACGCCAAGGCTGCGTCCGGGACGGGTATCCCTCCGGGCTTTAGGCCGGTTATGACCGGAATACGGGGTATCATTCAAACCGGATGCGCAGGCGGACTCCCTTAAAGCCTGTCAAGATTCAGGGGATAAGCCGGTGCTGGCATGTCTTTCGGCAGGCTCCGGACGAAAACCAAAGAAAGACTAAGCGTGTAGAAAGCCATTCGGTGCGGTGTTTGGACGGCGGTTCGAATCCGCCCAGCTCCACAATCATCCTGTTCAGCCGTTCCGGCTGTCATTTTATCCATTTTTTGCGGTTCAGCCGTATCAGGAAGATGATGCCGCGGAAACAAAGTTCCACGCACATTGCAAACCATACGCCTTCAAGTCCGTAGTGCGGAGCGAGCAGGGCGGCAAGCGAAAGCCGCACCGCCCAGATGCTTCCAAGATTCATTATGCTCGGGGCAAGTGTGTCCCCCGCTCCAACGAAGACCCCGTAGGCTACGATAGAAGCCGCATACATGGGTTCTGCAAATGCTTCTATCCTGAGAATTTTCGTCCCGAGTTCCTGCACGGCAGCATCAGGGGTCATTATGCCCATCATCATCGGGGCAGCCGCATACATGACGATTCCCATTACGGTCATTACTGCAATGCCCATAAGCACGGAGATATTTGCGAATCGCCATGTGATGTCCCTGCGTCGGGCTCCTATGCTTTGTCCTACCAGGGTGGTCGCAGCGTTTGAGATGCCGTGTCCGGGCATGTAGCAAAGGCTTTCGGCCGTGATTGCAAAGGAATTGGCCGCAATCGCTATTGTCCCGAGCGGGGCCACGATGACAGTGGACATGATCTGAGCCCCGCACATGATTATGCGCTCGCATCCCATGGGGAAGGCGATGCCCACTGCATTCTTTAGACATTTTTTCGTGGGCCTGAAACTGCCTTTTTCCTGTGTCAGGGCAAGTTCCGGAGATTTTACGCAAAGTGTATGCAGCAGCATCGCTGCCACCGTCAATGATGCAAGTGCGGTGCCTATTGCCGCTCCTGTCACACCCAACCCTGCACCTGGAACGGTTATTTCCGTATGGAAAATTTCCATTGTCCGGGTCGGGAAGATGAGGAAAAAATTGAAAACGACATCCAAAAGGCACATCAGAATGTTCAGCATGCTTGGTGCATACATGTTTCCGCTGCTGCGCAACATGCCGCTGCTCAACATGTTGAGTTGAAGGAACGGGAGCGAAGCGGCGAAAATCAGAAAATACATGGAAGCGTCATGCAGTATGGAATCCTCGCCTCCGAGCCATCGCGGAAGCGGCCCGCTTATGGCGCATCCGATTGCCGATATGACGATGCTGAATATCATTGTCATGACTATCGACTGTCTCAGCACGCTCCTCGCATTTGCAGTGTCCTTTGAGCCGAGAAGATGGGAGACCTGCACATAGAATCCCGTGGCGCAGGCTGCGGATATTCCTGCGAACAGCCATGTCGTCGTGGACACGAGCCCTATGGATGCCGAGGCTTCCGCCCCGAGACTGCCCACCATGCTGGCGTCGATGAATTGCATCAGTATCGAGGACAATTGTGAAATTATTGCAGGAATACTCAGAGTCACAGTCAGTTTCAATTGCTGGCCGAGAGTCATCGGCATTCCGTCCTGCACCAGTTTCAGAAGCCTGCTGCTTGCATTTTCACTTTTGTTCATCCTGTCTGTCAAACGGTTCAGATTTTCGAGGCGCAGTTGATGCCGTCGAGGGCGGATGATACGATTCCGCCCGCATAGCCGGCACCTTCGCCGCATGGATAAAGTCCGGCAACCTGCACGTGCTCCAGTGTTTCCGGATCCCGCGGAATCCTTACCGGCGACGATGTCCGGGATTCAACCCCGAGCAGGAGGGCGTCGTTCGTGTAATATCCTTTCATTTTCTTGTTCCCTATTTGCGGGAACGCATATTTCAGCCTCAGCGACACATTTTCCGGCAGGAGTTCATGCAGGGGAGCGTTCACCGTGCCGGGATGGTACGATGTGGAAGGAAGTCCTGCGGACTGGACCCTGCGGCAGAAGTCCATCATCCTCTGGGCAGGGGCCTTGAACGACCCGGAATATCCGAACATCTTCCGTTCCACGTCTTTCTGGAAATTCAGCAGCGACAACGCACCGTATTTGGCATATTCCGGCAAGTCTTCCGGCTCCACGGACACCACGACTCCGGCATTCGCCCATTTGGAGTTGCGCATGGAATTGGACATTCCGTTAAGCACCGTCTCTCCGTCGGAAGTGGAGGACGGCACGAGGATGCCGCCCGGACACATGCAGAATGAGAATACCCCTCTTCCCTCTATCTGCGTGACGAAGGAGTATTCTGCCGCAGGCATGTACGGCTGGTATTTCCCGTGATACTGGATTTTGTTTATGAGCGACTGCGGATGTTCCACACGGACGCCGAGAGCGAAACCTTTTGCTTCAAGAGCCCAGCCTTTGGCTGAAAACATCTCGTATATGTCCCTTGCCGAATGGCCTGTGGCAAGAATGACCTTGCGGGAAGACCATTTGTCGCCGTTTGCCGAAAGGATGTCGAAACTTCCGTCACCCTTTTTGACGATGTCCTTGACAGCGGTGTCGAAATGGTATTCGCCGCCATGTTCTTCTATGCATTTGCGGATGTTTTCGACGATGAAGGGGAGTTTGTCGCTCCCTATGTGAGGATGAGCCTCCACAAGGATGTCCGGAGATGCCCCGAAGCGCACCAGCTGGTACAGGACATCCCTTATGTCGCCGCGTTTCGACGACCTGGTATAGAGTTTCCCGTCGGAAAATGTTCCAGCCCCGCCTTCGCCGAAACAATAGTTTGAATCCGGATTCAGGATTCCTTCCCGGGAAAGCGTCGCCACGTCGAAGCGTCTGCGGTGCACATCCTTGCCCCTTTCGAGGATTACTGGTTTGTAGCCGCGCATGAGCAGTTTCAGGGCTGCGAACATTCCTGCAGGACCTGCTCCTATTATGATGACCGGCTCAGCCGACGAGACGTTCCTGTATTCTTCAAGCGCATAGTCTTCAGCCGTTTCGTCGGAGCGGTACGCTTCAATGCGGTATCTGTAAAGTATGTCATTCCTTGCGTCTATGGACCTTCGGACGATCCGCCATTTGCCCACGGCTTTCGGAGAAGCGCCCAAAGCTTTTGCCGCAGCAGCCTTAATCTGTTCCGCCGAAGGCTCTTTCCCTATCGGGCACGCTATTTCAATCTCTTTCATGGTTTAGTGAAAATCAGCGATTCGTGATACGGGGGCAACGTCAAGCCCTGTCCTTTCTCCATGCAGGTAATGGAAGTATCCTGCTATGGCTATCATCGCTGCATTGTCGGTCGTGAATTTGAATTCGGGCAGGAACGTGGTCCATCCGCGTTTGCGTCCTTCCTCGACGACGGCCGCCCTGAGCCCGCTGTTGGCTGAAACGCCTCCGCCTATTGTGATCTGTCGTATTCCCGTGTCCTTTGCCGCCCTGATGAGCTTGTCCATGAGTATTTCTATCAGAGTCCTCTGGAATGACGCGCAGATGTCGGCTTTATTGTGCTCCATGAAATCCGGGTCACCGGCGAGATTGTCTCTGACGAAATAGAGCAGGGAAGTCTTGATCCCGCTGAAACTGTAGTCATATCCGGGCACACGCGGCTTTGCGAAATGAAACCTGTATGGGTCACCCTCCTTTGCAAGCCTGTCCACTATCGGACCGCCAGGATATCCCAGCCCCATCATCTTTGAGCATTTGTCGAATGCCTCCCCGACGGCATCATCGATGGTCTGGCCGAGAATCTCGAAATCAAGAGGACTGTTGACCTTGACTATCTGCGAGTTGCCTCCTGACACGAGAAGGCACAGGTACGGAAACTCGGGATGCCGGTTTTCCTTGCCGTATTCCTTGATGAAGTTGGCAAGGACATGTCCCTGAAGATGGTTCACTTCCACAAGCGGCTTCCCGGAAGCCACCGAAAGGGCCTTGGCGAAGGATGTGCCGACGAGCAGGGAGCCGAGCAGTCCCGGACCTCTTGTGAAGGCTATTGCCGTAATGTCCGTCAGGCTTATTCCGGCCCGGTCGATTGCCTGACTTACGACAGGCACGATATTTACCTGGTGCGCCCTCGACGCCAGTTCCGGAATCACGCCTCCGTAAGCCTTGTGCACGTCCTGGCTTGCAAGTACGTTGGAAAGGAGAAATCCGTCCTTTATCACGGCGGCGGATGTGTCGTCGCACGAAGATTCTATGCCTAATATTATATCTGAAGTTTCCATAATGTGCGGATGTCCGGCAGTGCCCTTGCGGAGCACGATGCTGCGGGTGTTCAGACGGCAAAAATACGACAATTATTCGATAAATTTTATTATTTTTGCAGATTGGTGTTTCATATTCCGGCATTGGCAGTTGTTAAAAAGGACGCTGAAAATATTGTGGCTGACAGCCGTCGCTGTTACGGCAGTATTGCTTGCGGGGGTTCTGGCGGTCCAGACTCCGCAGGTGCAGACTTATTTTACCCGGAAACTGCTCTCCGGACTCGACAAGAGCATTGAGGGCAGAATAGAATTTGAAAAAATTCATTTCAAGCCATTCAATGCATTGGTAATCAAGGGTGTGTCCATAATTGACGATGAACCTGTCATAGAAGGCATGGACACTCTTTTCCATGCCGGCTACATCATAGCCCGTTTCTCCCTGAAAGGCCTGACGGCAGACGAGGGCGTCTACATACGGAGAGTCTACATTGCCGACGCACAAATGAACCTTGCCGTAAAGAACAAGTCTGTCAACCTGATGCGCATGTTCGGACTTGAGAGACCGGAGGCAAAGAAGGAGGACACGGGGAAGCACATATTTTCCGTAAACAGGGTAAATGTCGTGAACATGTCCTTCAGGATGAGAGATGAAAGCGACAATGCCCATGTCCGTGACGGGTACGGGATGGACTGGAGCGACCTTGAAGTCAATTCGATCAACATAAGCGCCCGGAGGCTTGACATGACAGGAAAAGTGATGTCGGGAATACTTGACTTCATGTCTTTCGAGGAAAAGAGCGGATATGTGTGCAATGCCCTTTCCGGGAGGGCGGAAGTGGGCAACGGAAAGGCCGAGGTACGGAATCTGAAACTTTCCGACCCTTGGTCGGAGATAAGCATTCCCGAATATACCATGACTTACGACTGGGGCAGGGATTTCGAGGATTTCGTAAACAAGGTACACCTTTACGGTGACATTGCTCAAAGCGACGTAGACATGAAGACGATAGCCTTTTTTGCCCCTGCACTGAAGGATCTGTCCATGAACCTGAAAATGAAGGGAACCGTCTCCGGCCCCGTAAGGGACCTGAATTTCGCTGATTTCTCTCTTGAAGCCCCGAACGGTGCGGAACTGGGTTTCAGCGGCAGAGTGACCGGGCTCCCGGACATAAGGAAAGCGCATATTGAAGCGAATATTGACAGTCTTGTGTGCACGACGCGCAATGTGGCGGAACTGATGGGACCGGGCAAGACGGCGGAACGGGTTGCCGGGTTTGCCGAAGGCGTTACTTTTTTTGCAGACGGCAGTGTTTCTGGCCGGCTTGATGACATGGATGCGGACATAAGGGTAATGGCCGATTCCGGGTCGGTGGCGGCGGATGTCAGGATAAGGAACCTGATTGCGGCCGGAAAGCAAATTTCTGTAGAAGGGAACGTGAATTCCCGGAATTTCGACATAGGCAGGATAATATCCTCTGATTTCATACGCCAGTGCACGATGGATGCTGATTTCAGGGCGGCGTTCGGAGGCGGTGACGGCGCTTCTGCGACAATAGACACGCTCAAGGTCAGCAGACTGAGGGTCAACGGATACGATTACAGCGGAATCGCAGCTGCAGGACGGGTCGAGACGAGGGAATTCGACGGCAGGATAATATGCAACGACCCTAATCTTAATTTTCTGCTGCAGGGCATCTTCTCCCTGTCACCCAAGACCAACAACGCATTGTATAAGTTCTACGCCAATGTGGGCTATGCAGACCTGAACGCGATGAATTTCGACAAACGGGGATTGTCCAAGATAAGCCTCAGGACAACGGCGAATTTCAACAGGATAGGAGCCGGGGACATTCTCGGGAACATCGAGGTAGACGACATAGTGCTTGAGAACAGTCTCGGCAAGCACGACATAGGGACGATTTCAGTGTCTTCCCATTCCGGGGAGAACCTTTACAGG
The DNA here is from genome assembly GCA_944326375.1 of uncultured Bacteroidales bacterium. Classification (GTDB taxonomy): domain Bacteria; phylum Bacteroidota; class Bacteroidia; order Bacteroidales; family UBA932; genus Cryptobacteroides. Next base: position 6,657 of record CALVDU010000005.1, read on the forward strand.
ATAAATCTGGATTCGGAGTTTGCCGATGCTTCATTTTCCGGCTCGGATTCATTCATGAATTTCATAAAGGATTTGGGCGGAATCACGCTCAAACGTGAGCTTCCGGCCCTTTTCAGGGATACGACGGAGACCTGGTCCGGAGACAGGTATCATTTTTCGTTCAAGAGCCACGACAGCCGGGATCTGATGGCATATCTGATGCCTGGAGTATATATCGCCGACAGCACCGGGATAGAGATGAATGTGGATTCGGCCGGCCTGTTTACGGCAAGCATAGTTTCGCCCCGCATCGCATACAACGAGAACTATGTAAGGAACCTGAAATTCGAATTCGACAACAGGGAGCACAGGCTTGGGGGAGAACTTCTGGGAGAGACTGTCCGCTTGTCCACGATAGACCTCGAGAGCAACCGCCTGCAACTGTATGCACATGACAATTTTGTCGGCGTCGGCTACAGTTACGAAAATTCAGGAGACCTGATAAACAGGGGAGAACTCGTCGCAACGATGCGCCTGTCGAAGGACGGCGAAGGCCGGACGGCCTACAATGTGGAGTTTCTGCCTTCAAGCATCGTCCTGAATTCGGAGGAATGGAGCATAAATTCCTCCACCGTGGACATCCTCGGCAAGAATATAAGGGTCAATAACTTCAAATTGACCAACGGCGATCAGACAGTAGGGGTCGACGGCGGCATGTCCGATGTGCAGAACGATACTCTTGAACTGCGGTTGGAAAGGTTTGACATCTCCATACTCAATTCCATAGTGGACAAGGATTTGGGCATAGCTGGAGCGGCTACCGGACGCGCCCGCCTCATATCTTCCCCTGCTTCGTCCAGTTTTTCAGACAGGGGGATACTTCTCGGTTTCGTCTGCGATTCGGCATCTTTCGCCGGGACTCCGATAGGTACATTCAGGCTCGGAAGCGAGTGGAACGAGTCCATGAGACGTTTTGACATTCTTGCCAGGAATGAACTCTACGGAAAGCAGACTTTCGGATTGTCAGGGAATTACACTCCGTCAAAGAAAAGCATAAGCGTTACCGCAGGTTTCGACCGTTTCGACATTTCCTATATAAGGCCGTTCACGGAGAGCATCTTCAGCGACATTGCCGGGCACATTTCCGGGGAAATTTCCTTGTCGGGACCGCTGAATGACCTGAAATTGTCTAGCAAGGATGCTGTAATCGACGATTCCGAAATCCGCATAGCATACACCAATGTGCCGTACAACGCTACCGGAGGTTTCCATATCGACGATGAGGGAGTCCATTTCGACAGCATCGGGATCAGGGACCGTCACGGCAATACCGGTTCCGTTACGGGAGGAATAGCCCTCAACGGGTTCAAGGACATACGGTTCGATACCCGCATAAATGTCAGCGAAATGGAATGCCTCAATCTGGAGGAGGGGCATAATCCTACGTTCTACGGGAACATATCCGCTTCCGGAAACCTGCATCTTACCGGAAGAACGTCGTCCATGAGGATGGACATAGACGCAAGCACTACCGGCAGCGGCCAATTGCATATCCCGCTTTCGGGGACAGCGAATGCAGTCACGAGCGACCTCCTCACTTTCAAGGAAGAGGAGAAGGAGGTCTATGTGGATCCTTATGAGGAGATGATCCGCAAAATGAACAGGACGGCAAAGACTTCCTCTGCCCTGGCCATAAATGCGAGCATCGCTGCGACTCCGGGCGTCGAGGCTTTCATTGAAATAGACAAGGCGAGCGGGAATGTGCTCCGGGGCAGGGGTGCAGGCCAGATCGACCTCGAAATGGAAGACGACAATTTCAACATCTACGGAGACTATACCCTTACTGCAGGAAGTTACCGTTTTGTGGCACAGGGCCTTGCGTACAGGGATTTTACGATTCAGAACGGCAGTTCCGTGAAGTTCAACGGTGATATCATGCAGAGCACTCTTGACATAGATGCCGTATACCGTACCAAGACATCCCTGTCCACACTGATTGCGGACACGTCTTCCGTAGCAACAAGGCGCACGGTGGAATGCGGCATCAACATAAGCGACCAGATAAGGAATCCGAGGCTTTCGTTCTCCATCAACATTCCTGACATCGACCCTACCGTCAAGTCCAGGGTGGAGAGTGCCCTGAGCACGGAAGACAAGGTGCAGAAGCAGTTCCTTGCACTCATGGTCTTCAACAATTTCCTTCCGGACGAGCAGTCAGGAATCGTGAACAACGCCTCGGTGCTGTATTCGACAGTGACGGACATAATGTACAGCCAATTGAACAACATTCTGCAGAAACTGGACATTCCGTTTGACCTGGGACTGAATTATCAGGCGAACGACAAGGGGCAGGATTTCTTCGACGTTGCCGTGTCCACGCAGTTGTTCAACAACAGGGTCGTTGTCAACGGAAACATCGGCAACCGGCAGTACAGTTCGTCGGGGACGTCCAACAGTGACGTGGTAGGTGATCTGGACATAGAGATAAAGCTCGACCGGACGGGGCTTTTCCGTCTCAACATATTCTCGCACTCTTCCGACCAGTATACCAATTATCTTGACAATTCCCAGCGAAACGGTGTCGGTATCGCCTATCAGCAGGAATTCAATACGTTCAAGGAATTCTTCAGAAAACTCTTTATGGGCAGGAAGAAGCGCAAGGCGGAAGCCGAGGCCGAAAATTCGGCTGTGCAGCAACGAAAACGGCTGATCATAGAACCGGACGGAGAAGATCAGCAAAGACGACAAAAGAAAACTGGAAATGAACGCAAATAAGGGAAAACTTCATCTCATACCTTCCCCTCTCGGGGAAAATGATCCTGCTGAGGTAATTCCGGCAGCGGTGCTCACGCTGTTGGGCCGGTTCAGGACATTCGTTGTGGAAGAGGTCAGGACGGCAAGGCGATATCTGTCGAAAGCCGGACTGAAGGGGCATATAGGCTCCCTCGAATTTTATGAACTCAACGAGCATACGGCACCGGAGACAGTGGAAGGGTATCTGAGCTTGTTCGACGACGGAAATGACGTGGCGCTGATTTCTGAAGCAGGACTTCCGGCAGTGGCTGATCCGGGAGCACGGCTCGTGGCACTTGCCCACAGTAACGGAATAGGGGTTGTTCCACATGTCGGCCCGTCGTCGCTCATGCTTGCGCTGATGGCTTCCGGCCTGAACGGACAGTCTTTTGCATTCTGCGGTTATCTTCCTGCCAAGAGTGATGAAAGGCGTTCCAGACTGAAGGCGATAGAGAAGATATCGGCGACAGCCGGACAGACACAGATATTCATAGAGACGCCGTATCGCAACGATTCAATGTTTGCTGATATTCTGGCGGTCTGCCGACCTTCGACAAGACTCTGTGTCGCAGCTGACATCACGCTTCCCGACGAGACAATTCTCACGATGACGGTAGGTGAATGGAAGAAAGACAAGATTGTGCTCGGAAAGCGTCCGTGCGTTTTCCTTATTCAGGCGTAAGGTTATGGAGAGGAACGGCGTTATAGAACTGGTCGGGATGGAATTTCTTGCTTTCCACGGTTGTCTTGAGGAGGAAAGGCGGAACGGTAACCTGTTCGTTGTGGATTTCAGGGGGACAGTTGATATGGCAGCGGCTGCGGAGAGTGATGACCTTTCTGATACTGAGGATTATGGTGTGCTTTACGGCATAATAAGGGATGAAATGGCGAAGCCTTCAAACTTGCTTGAACATGTTGCGGGGAGGATCGTGAGGGCTGTGGAGGAACGCATGCCTGGTTTTGCGGAGTTTTCGGTCACCGTGTCGAAAAAAAATCCTCCGGTAGGAGGAGTGTGCGCATGGTCGAAAATTACGATGGCCGGGGGTGCATCTTCCCCTCGCAATGATCTGTAAAAGTCGCTGACAAGATGGACAACAAAAAGATAGCATTTCTGACGCTCGGCTGCAAACTGAATTATGCCGAGACATCGACATACGAGAGAAAATTCATTGAAGAGGGGCTGGAGGTGGTCCCTTGGAACGAAAAAGCAGACATATACCTTGTAAATACCTGCACGGTCACGGAACATTCCGACAAAAAATGCCGCAACATCATCAGAAAGGTCCATAGGGTGTCTCCTGATGCGGCGATAGTCGTTACGGGATGCTATGCCCAACTGAAGCGTGAGGAGATACTGAAGATAGACGGGGTGAAGTTCGTGTTCGGGGCTGACGAGAAGCCGAAGGTTGTGCCGGAGGTGATGCGCAGCCTTGTCGGGGCTTCTGCGTGTGAGATGCCTGCCGAGACATTTTTCCCGGCGTATTCGGGAGGGGAGAGGACGAGGTCTTTCCTGAAGGTGCAGGACGGGTGTGACTATTTCTGTGCCTATTGCACCGTGCCGTACGCCAGAGGGCGGAGCAGGAACATTCCTGTACGGGAGGCTGTCTCGTATGCAGAGGAAATCGCTGCAGCGGGCATGAAGGAAATTGTCCTTACGGGAGTCAATACCGGAGATTTCGGGAAGACTACGGGGGAGACATTTCTCGACCTTCTGAAGGCCCTGAATGCTGTCAGGGGCATAGAGAGATACAGGATTTCTTCTATTGAGCCGAACCTTCTTACGGAAGAAATCGTGGACTGGATAGCCTCCGGAACGAAGTTCCTGCCGCATTTTCATATCCCGCTCCAATCGGGGAGCGATGCCGTGCTCAAGGAAATGGGAAGACGATACGATACCGCCTCGTTTGCGGCGAAGATAGACTACGTCCGCAGGAAAATGGAGACTGAAGGACGGCCGAAGGTGTTTTTCGGGATCGATGTCATTGTCGGATTCCCCGGGGAGACGGATGAACTGTTCGAGGAGACTTTTTCATTTTTGGAGAATGTCGTGAAACCGGCGTTCATCCATGTTTTTCCGTACTCCCGGAGGGCAGGGACACGTGCTGCTGAGCGAAAGGACCAGGTGCAGGATTCCGTGAAGACTGCAAGGGTGGAGCGTCTGGAGCGGCTTTCGGACAGGCTGCATTCGGAATTTGTGGAACGGAACAAGGGCGGACGCTTCAAGGTTCTGTTTGAGAGCACGGACAGGAACGGCATGATGTCGGGCTATACGGAAAATTATATCAGGGTGGAAAGGCCTTTTGACGAGGCACTTTCCGGACAAATCATGGAAATAGAGATATGAAGACGGTAAGATTGACATTTCTCGGTACAGGCACGTCGCAGGGTGTGCCAATGATAGGCTGCACCTGCGAGGTGTGCAGGTCGGCTGATGCCCGGGACAAAAGATACAGGTCTTCGGCTCTTGTCGAATACGGCGGGCTGAACATCCTCGTGGACGCTGGACCGGATTTCAGGTCGCAGATGCTCAGGGCCGGCGTCCGCCATCTTGATGCAATCCTCTTGACACACAATCATAAGGACCATACCGGAGGACTGGATGATGTGCGTGCGTTCAATTATCTGGAGCGTGCGCCTATACGCATTTTCTGCGAAAAGTATGTGGAGGAATCCTTGAGGCGGGAATACAGTTATGCCTTTGCTGAGAAGCGTTATCCCGGAGTGCCTGAATGGCAGATAGTTAATATAGGGGAAACTCCGTTTGCTGTTGAAGAAAATGTGCCTGAGGTCAGGCTCGAATGGAAAGAGGACGGTACAGGCTATACGAAAATACCTTGCGCCGTGCCGGAGAGCCTGAGGCGTGTTGAGGTGCTGCCGGTCAGGGGAAAGCATTTCAATCTGCCGGTGCTCGGTTACCGTTTCGGGGATATTGCCTATCTTACTGACATGAATTTCATTCCGGAAAGCGAGTTCTCAAAATTGCAGGGGCTGGAACATTTTGTAATCAACTGCGTGCGCAAAGGGAAGCATATATCGCATTTTTCGCTGGAGGAGGCTGTCGCCGTGGCTCAGCGTGTCGGTGCAAGGCATTCGTGGCTTACGCATCTGTCGCATCAGTTGCCGAAGTATGAGAACCTTTGTGCTGAACTTCCCGAAAATATCCGACCAGCCTACGACGGACTTGTAATAGAAGCCTGATTTCTCTTTATTCGTCGTTTCGACCGGGCGCAGCGAGTGGAGAGACCTGCTCATCCGCCCCGCTGCACCTCGCTGAGGCTTTGCTCCGCATCACTTCATACCCCGTTCCTTCTTCAGGAACTCGTATGCTTCCTGCACGGCACGGAACTTTTCCGCTCCGGCTTTCTTGACATCTTCTCCGAGTCCGGTCAATTTGTCTGGGTGATATTTCATCGCCATCCGCCGGTAGGCTTTCTTGATTTCTTCATCGGTTGCAGAAGACTCGATACCGAGAGCCTTGTATGCCCAATTCGAATCGCTTGATTTGGTGTAAGGAGCGCGGATTGCATTGAAATCGACGTTTGAGATTCCGAAAATCGCTGCAATTCTTTGCAGTGCCGCCATTTCTGACCGGCACACCTCCCCGTCGGCGTATGCCACCTCGAATAGCATGTGCACCAGCTCCAGTTTCGTGGAATAGTTCGTGTTGCGGCTTATCTGCCATGCGACCTGGGTCTCGTCGATGTCCTGCTGCAGCAATCTTTCTAGTATTTCTATGGCATCGTCAGTCCCGTTGTCGCCGAATGCCCTGATGAGTATGCGTCTGACCGCTGCGAGTTCCGATGTCTTTCTGACCCCGTCTGCCTTTATGATGCAGGCAATCAGCACGAGAAGGCTTATCTTGAAGTCTCCCGCATACGTGTGAGCATGTGATGTGCCGCCCCTTTTCTGTTCCCCGGTATTGTCCCCGTTGTCAATTATGGCTCCTACCACAAATCCTATAAGTGCTCCTATCGGACCTCCGAAAGCCCATCCGAGTCCTCCGCCCAACCATTTGCCGTATTTCATTTTCTGTAATTTTTGATTGGCAAATATACGCAGAAGCCGAGAGCAATGCAAGAGTGACAAGCAGACGCAAACTGGTTTGCGGATGTTTGTCGGCGATTGTATTGTCGAGGCGTGAACAGTATATGTGGCGAAGCCAAATTGCGCAGAAGCCGATGTCGTGGTAGAAATGAGTTAGTCTAGAATAATTCAGATTAAAGAACTTATCTCAACGTCAGGAATGATGACGTCAGTAAGTTGATCATTATTCTATTTTCCCGTGCCTACTTTTCGTAGACAACACTTTTCCGGCGCCAATATTTGATATCTACATCAGGATGAGAGCATCTGAGGACAGTCTTAATCCTTATTGTGTTGGAAGATGCTCTTGGAGCCGTAGTAGAACAGGAAGTTCCGCAGGCAGCAGTTCAAGTCTTAATCCTTATTGTGTTGGAAGATGCTCTTGGAGTGGTTGGAAACCACAGACTCTGTGTTGAATCCACTACCGTCTTAATCCTTATTGTGTTGGAAGATACTCTTGGAGCTCCTGGCAACAATCTTCCTGTGGATAGTATTCATAGGAGGGTCTTAATCCTTATTGTGTTGTATAATGCTCCGGCGGACTCCCAGATCTACATTCTTCCCCTACACGGCGCGCCTCCGATCTTATTGTGTTGGAAGATGCTCTTGG
>CALVDU010000006.1 GCA_944326375.1 uncultured Bacteroidales bacterium
TACCGGTGCTCCGATCACCATGCCGGTCGGGCCTCAGATAAGAGGCCGCGTGATGAACGTGGTTGGCGACACTATAGACGGGATGCAGCAGCTTGACAGGAAGGGCGCTTTCCCGATTCACCGTGACCCGCCTAAATTCGAGGATCTCACCACTTCGCAGGAAGTGCTTTTCACTGGCATCAAGGTCATAGACCTTCTCGAACCCTACCTGAAAGGAGGAAAAATCGGACTTTTCGGCGGAGCCGGAGTGGGCAAGACCGTCCTTATCAAGGAACTCATAAACAATATTGCAAAAAAACACAACGGATTCTCTGTATTTGCGGGGGTCGGAGAGAGGACGAGGGAAGGAAACGATCTTCTGCGCGAAATGATAGAGTCCGGAGTCATCAGATACGGTGACGAATTTCTCAAGAGCATGGAAGAAGGGCATTGGGACCTTTCCAAAGTGGATTACAACGAGGTCGTCAAGTCCCAGGTGTCAATGGTCTTCGGACAGATGAACGAGCCGCCTGGAGCACGTTCGTCCGTCGCTCTTTCAGGCCTGACCCTTGCCGAATCATTCAGGGACGGAGGCGGAGCCGACGGGCCGAAGGACATACTTTTCTTCATAGACAACATATTCCGTTTCACGCAGGCGGGTTCTGAGGTGTCGGCACTTTTGGGCCGTATGCCTTCGGCAGTGGGCTACCAGCCTACCCTTGCCACGGAAATGGGGCAGATGCAGGAGAGAATCACATCCACGAAAAACGGCTCAATAACATCAGTGCAGGCTGTGTATGTGCCGGCGGATGACCTTACCGACCCAGCCCCTGCAACCACATTCACCCACCTCGACGCTACCACGGTGCTGAGCAGGAAGATCACCGAGCTGGGAATATATCCCGCAGTGGACCCTCTTGAGTCAACATCCCGTATCCTTGATCCTAATGTGGTGGGCAAGGAGCACTACGACACGGCGCAGCGCGTGAAGCAGATTCTCCAGAAGAACAAGGAACTGCAGGACATCATCTCGATTCTCGGCATGGATGAACTTTCGGACGAGGACAAACTGACGGTCAACAGGGCCCGCCGTGTGCAGAGATTTCTGTCGCAGCCGTTTGCCGTTGCCGAGCAGTTCACTGGAGTGCCCGGGGTAATGGTGTCGATAGAGGATACCATAAAGGGATTCAACATGATATTGGACGGGGAAGTGGATTATCTTCCCGAGCAGGCATTCCTTAATGTCGGGACAATCGAGGATGCGATAAAGAAGGGTGAGGAACTGCTGGCTTCCGTAAAGAAATAATGAAATGGAGACAGCAGGCATATACCTTGAAATAATCTCCCCTGATGTTCCAAGACCGGGAATGACGGCGGAAAAAGTCGTTCTGCCGGGAGCGGGCGGACGTTTCACGATTCTGAAAGGACATGCGCCGCTGATTTCCGCACTGACGGAAGGGGACATAGAATACACTGTCGGGGGCAAGACGGAAAGCCTGCACATCAGGTCAGGGTTCGTGGAGGTAAGCGACAACAGGGTTTCTGTCTGTGCTGAAATTTAAGGAGGGCTGATGAACAATATTTTCAGGAATATAAGAAACATATTGGTCTGTGCATCGATTCTGTTTTGGGCCGCAGTTCCGCTTTCTGCCGAGGATGCTGCCTCCAGTTCCGGGAATGCAGTTCCCGAAGATGAGGGCATCGATGTCAAGGGCGTGATATTCGGCCATATAGGAGATTCCTACGAATGGCATCTCACGGATATCGGAGACAAGAGTATAGCGATTCCGCTGCCGATGATTGTGCACAGCAGCAATACCGGATGGCATTGCTTCATGTCCTCGAGACTGGAGGCCGGGGCTGAATACAAGGGCTTCCGCATTGCTTCCGAGGGAAAGAATGAAGGGAAGGTGGTGGAAACAGGAGCGGACGGACAGGAAATAAGGCCGTTTGACATCTCCATCACAAAGAATGTCCTTGCCCTGATGATAAACAGCCTCATAACAGTAATCCTGATATTGTGCTGTTCGAGGTGGTACCGCAGGCACGATGCGCTGAAGGAGGCGCCTACGGGGATAGCAGCCGTTCTGGAACCGGTGATTTCCATGATAAACAATGATGTTATAAAGAGTTCGATAGGACCGGGTTACGAGAGGTATTCCTCATACCTGCTGACCGTCTTCTTCTTCATTCTTGTCAACAATCTCATGGGAATAATACCGTTCTTCCCGGGGGGAGCCAATGTCACGGGAAACATAGCAGTGACCCTTGCCCTTGCGGTCGGTACTTTCCTTCTGACGAATCTTACGACCAACCGGCACTATTGGAAGGATATCTTCTGTCCGGACGTGCCTCTTTGGCTGAAGCCGATACTGGTGCTGATAGAGGTGTTCGGAGTGTTCACAAAACCGTTTGCACTGATGATCCGTCTGTTCGCCAACATAATGGCGGGACATTCGCTGATACTCTGCATCGTGACAGTGATTTTCATCACGGCAAAACTGGGCGCTGCGATCGGCGGTTCCATGACGGTAGTGTCGGTTCTTTTCGGTCTGTTCATGGATTGCCTCGAACTCCTTGTGGCATTCATCCAGGCATACGTTTTCACGATGCTTTCTGCCGTCTTCATCGGACTTGCGCATGAAAGGCCGGCAAAACAGGCAGAGTGAGGGAAAAATAAATTTGAGTACAACATCTAAAAAATTGATATTATGTTACTTTCTACATTATTGCTTCAGGTTGCAGCAGGTGTTTCAATCGGAAAACTGGGCGCTGCGATAGGTGCGGGCCTCGCTGCGATAGGGGCCGGAATCGGCATCGGAAAAATCGGAAGTTCCGCAATGGAAGGAATGGCACGCCAGCCGGAAATGGCAGGAAACATACGTTCAAACATGCTTATCATCGCAGCACTTGTGGAAGGTGTCGCCCTGTTTGCCGTGATCGTTTGCATGCTTGTAATATTGATGAACTGAGCCATGTCCCTGCTTTTGCCGGATAGCGGGCTCCTCTTCTGGATGACCCTCATCTTTCTCATCGTGTTCTTCATTCTCGCCAAATTCGGATTTCCCGTGGTTACGAGAATGGTGGACAAGCGCAAGGAGTACATAGACAACTCCCTGAGGCTTGCCCGGGAAGCGGATGAGAAGATGTCCAGGCTCGCGGAGGAGCAGGCCCGCATCATGACGCAGGCGCGGGAAGAGCAGAACCGGATACTCAAGGAAGCAGCGCAGGCGAGGGACAATATGATAAGGAAAGCCCAGGAGCAGGCACAGGATGAGGCACAGAAGATTCTTGACGAGGCCAAGGTGAAGATCGAGGCCGAGAAACAGAGCGCACTGATGGAAATCCGCAGCCAGGTGGCTCTGCTTTCCGTAAAGGTCGCCGAGAAGGTGATAAGGCAGGACCTTTCTTCCGACAAGGCGCAGATGGATCTCGTTTATAAGCTTCTCGACGAATTGACGGCTCCGGGGACCAAAGACAAGACGTCATGAATGCAGGCATAGTTTCCGCAAGATATGCGCATGCCCTCCTGAAATATGTGACGGAGACGGGTAACGGTGCGCTTGTCTATGAACAGGTGCGTCATTTGGACAAATGCCTTTCCTCCTTTGAGGAAATGAGGATGATGATCTATCATCCCAAAGCCACTTCCGACCACCTGAAGATCAAGGTGTTCGCCACTGCCTTGGGCGGCAGGGAGAAGGCGGCTCCGGAACTTGTGCGTTTCATACGTCTCGTGCTGAAACACAAGAGGACGAATCTGCTGCATCTCATGCTCCATATCTTCATGGACATGTACAGGCATGCCAACAACATCAGTTCCGGAAGACTCGTGGTGGCGGTGCCGTCGGAATTCCTGAAAAGGACACTGACCGACATCGTGCACGACGAGACCGGTGGAACTCTTGAACTTGAAATGAGAACGGATCCGTCAATCATAGGCGGTTTCATCTTTGACATTGAAGGTACAAGGCTTGATGCCAGCGTATCGTCCCAATTGAAGACGATAAGGCATCAGTTCATTGAAAAGAACAGAAGGATAGTGTAATATATGGCTCAGAATATAAAACCAAGCGAAATATCGGACGTGCTGCTCAGACAGCTGAAGGACATCAGGACAGACCTGAAGTTCGAAGAGGTGGGAGAAGTCCTGCAGGTCAGCGACGGGGTGGTCAGGATTTTCGGCCTCGACAAGGTCGAGTCCAACGAGCTTCTCGAATTCGAAAACGGCATCATGGCAGTGGCGATGAACCTCGAAGAGGACAATGTCGGTGCCGTGCTGCTCGGCCCTACAGACCAGATAAAGGAAGGGATGACGGTAAAGAGGACGGGACATATCGCATCCATTGATGTGGGAGAAGGCATGCTCGGAAGGGTAGTGGACCCTCTCGGTGTGCCGCTTGACGGGCGCGGGGCCATTCAGGGGGAACTGCTGGAAATGCCGCTGGAAAGGAAGGCTCCGGGCGTTATTTTCCGTCAGCCAGTAACGGAGCCGCTTCAGACAGGACTGAAGTCGATAGACGCAATGATTCCGATAGGCCGCGGGCAGAGGGAACTTATCATCGGAGACAGGCAGACTGGAAAGACTGCCATTGCCATCGACACCATAATCAACCAGAGAGCAGGATATCTTGCCGGTAATCCGGTGTACTGTATTTACGTGGCGGTGGGACAGAAGGCCTCCACAGTCGCCAATATAGTGAATACCCTGCGGCAGAAAGGTGCGATGGACTATACGGTGGTGGTTGCGGCTACGGCAGCAGATCCGGCCGCCCTGCAGTATTATGCACCTTTTGCCGGCGCAGCAATCGGGGAATATTTCAGGGACACCGGAAGGCATGCCCTCGTAGTGTACGATGACCTTTCCAAGCAGGCTGTCGCTTATCGTGAGGTATCGCTTATCCTCCGCCGTCCATCGGGAAGGGAAGCCTATCCGGGAGACATATTCTATCTTCATTCAAGACTTCTTGAGAGGGCTGCGAAAATCATCGGCCAGCAGGAAGTGGCGGAGCAGATGAATGATCTTCCGGAAAGCCTCAAGGGCAAGGTAAAATGCGGCGGCTCATTGACCGCTCTCCCTATCATAGAAACGCAGGCCGGAGACGTTTCAGCGTATATTCCCACGAATGTGATTTCCATCACAGACGGTCAGATTTTCCTTGAGACCGACCTGTTCAACCAGGGCTTCAGGCTGGCAATCAATGTCGGCATCTCCGTATCGCGAGTCGGAGGAAGCGCACAGGTGAAGAGCATGAAGAAGGTGGCAGGAACTTTGAAGATAGACCAGGCCCAGTACAGGGAATTGGAGTCTTTCTCCAAGTTCAGCAGCGACATGGATCCCGTGACCGCAATGGCTTTGGACAAGGGCAGAAAGAACAACGAACTGCTCATCCAGCCTCAGTATTCTCCTATGCCTGTCGGAGAACAGGTGGCGATCCTCTACTGCGGTACGCACGGTCTGATGAAGGATGTTCCCATTGGCAAGATCCGGGAATTCCAGGACAGATTCCTTGACAGGATGCGTTCCATGCACGAGGAGGATGTGCTGGAACCGCTTTCTGCCGGAAAGATAGATGACGGGATATGCCGCATAATCGAGTCGGTGGCTGCATCCGTAGCCGAAGAATATGCTGCGGCACGCTAATGCAGGAGGCGGAAAATGGCATCGCTTAAGGAAATAAAGGGCCGGATAAATTCCATAAACGGTACGCTGAAGATCACTTCGGCAATGAAGATGGTGGCTTCGGCGAAACTGCACAAGGCACAGACGGCCATAGCGAATCTGTTGCCTTACAGGCAGAGAATGTATGACATACTGTACCGTCTCATCTCGGATGACCCCCTTTCGCTTTCCGGACGGTATACGGCGGAACGCCAGGCAAGGAAGGTGGCGATTGTGGCGGTGGCTTCCAACAGTTCTTTGTGCGGAGCCTTCAATTCCGATATGATACGTCTTTTCGGCAAGGTTACCGACGAATATCTTGCTTCCGGACTGTCGAAGGAGGACATTCTGGTTTTCCCTGTCGGAAGGAAGATGTCAGATGCCGTCTCGAAAGCCGGATTCCGGCCGCAGGGACAGTACGACAGGCTTGCCGACAAGCACCTGTACGATGAAGTTGCCGCATTCGCTCAGGAACTTACGGACAGGTTCCTGAAAGGGGAAGTTGACCGTGTCGAACTTCTTTACAGCCATTACAAGTCTTCTGCCGTACAGGAACCTGTCAGAGAAACATATCTGCCGTTCCTCCCTGTCAGTGCATCAGACGCACCGGCAGGAAATTCCGGTGGGGACAATCTGGTCAACGACTACATAAAGGAACCGGACGCTGCGACGCTTCTCAACGTTCTTCTTCCTAAAGTGCTTGTGCTGCAGATTTATACAATGCTGCTGGATGCGAACCTGTCGGAGCATGCCGCAAGGACGGTTGCCATGCAGGAGGCGAGCGACAACGGCCGGCAATTGCTGCAGGATCTTACGCTCCAGTACAACAAGCAGAGACAGCAGGCGATCACGAATGAATTGCTTGACATAGTCAGCGGCACAATGGCGTAAGCCGAAGTGCGACGCTCTGGGCAACAGGCGCAAAGCCGCCGTCTTGCGGTCCTCGTACCGCTGCGGAGGCTTGCCTTTCCGGCTTTCGCCCGCAACCCTTCGACAGGCCCGGAATGACAATGAAAAAAGGACTGAACCCAATCGGATTCAGCCCCTTTTTTGTGCCAGAATGCGGATGACATTCTGCCGTATCTTTGGACAGTTGATTATCTCTGTGCTAACTGGCCGTCAAGGAAGAGAAGTCCGTTGTCCCCTGCTTTTTTGAGTTTCTCCACTATTCCGGCTGCCGTAGCCTCTTCTTCCACCTGCTCTCTGACGAAGCCCCAAAGGAAGTCCTGGGAAGCCTTGTCTTTTTCTGACGCAGCCACGTCAACAAGGCTGTCGATGAGTTCGGACACATAACATTCGTGCTTGTAGACATGCTCGAAGACTTCGAGGACACTGCCCCAGCCTGACGGAACCACATCCACTTTGTCAACCTTTGCTTCGCCGCCTCTCTTGATGAGGTAATGCGCAAGTTCATTGGCATGGTCCTTTTCTTCTTCTGACTGTTTCATCATCCAGTGTGCGAAACCGTCCCAGCCTTCTTTCTCAAGGAAGTATGACATCTGGAGATAGAGGTTGGATGACCAGAGTTCAGCTGTGATCTGATCGTTGATTGCTTTCTGCAGTTTTTCTGTAATCATGGCTTTATGTTTTTTTGTCTGTATTTTCCAGGATTCCGGTCCGCCTTGCGGGAACCGGTTCCGCAAACGTTCATATCAATTCGGATGCCAGTCGGTGAATATTTGACAAATTGGCACCACAGCGGCAATAATGTCAGTCCTTTGTCATGTCCTCAGGCATGCCTGCGTTAACGCAATGTCATTTTTTCCTGATGTCGTAGCCGAGAGCGACTACGAGTCTGAGGGCGGAGAGGGCCGTGTTGCGGTCATATTCCTTTTCTGACTCGGGAAGCATGTCGTACGGTATGAGGCAAGGGTGTGTCTTCTTGCCGTCGTCCCGCTTTTCTCCGTATGTCCAGCCTTCGTCCATACGGGATTTCGCCCACACTTCGTGGATGTTTTCGGCTATTTTTTCGGTGAGTTCTCCGAGGGATTCGGGGAGTGTGACCCTGCTCAGGTCGAGCGGGGACGGGATATATGCTTTCTTTTCCATTATTATTGTATTGTTTTCATGTCCACGAGTTCGAGTATTCTAGGTATAGAGTCATTGATGTCAATGTCGTATTGTTTTGCTCCTGCGTCCACGATGTCAAGGTGTCCGTATGCGCAGATGTTGGGGTGTATGCGCTGTTCGCTTTCCTTATATTCATCCTTGGTCTTTCTGAAAGCCGACTTTGCCTCATCTGTCCTCTGTTTGTCACCCGAGGCTTTGGCTTCCGAGACATTCCGGTTGAGCGTCCTGAAGATTTCTGTCCGGGCTGCGTCGCACGGCAGGTAGCCGAACAGGAGCTGCTGCATGTTCCACCTGTTGTGTTCGCATACGGCAAGGGCGATCTTGTCGGCGTTCAGGATTTTTGAAAGCCTTTTTTCCAGCCCCTCCCTTCCGAAGATGGCAACAATGTCTTCAGGGCCGATGATGAATCTGTCCTGATTGCAGATTATTCCCCTGAGTTTCAGGTATATGGAATCCGCATAGTATTTGTTGGAGAATTTCTTGTCTATCGGCAGGGCACGCCATGACCGGCGCAGGTCGTCGAATGTGTCCTTTTTGGCGATGTCGATTTTTGGGTTTTTGTTCATCGCGTATGCCTCATTGACAAGCAGAGCCTTGAGGTAGAGCGTCCTGTCGCAGATGTATTCCCCGTATTCCATGCCGAACGGACGGAGTTTCTTGTATCTCCTGTCTTTCTGAGGCGTGCCGTTCAGGTTGCTGATGATGTCGTCGGATTCGTTCTGCCATACCCATATCTGCTGCGCCTTTTCGTAGATTTCAAGAGGCATGTAAAGGCTTGCTGCGACTGCCTGATGTGTCTGCGGAAGACATATCGCAACGGTAAGTTTCGATTTTTCCGAAGAGGAAATCCGTCGCAGGTATTCCCTGACTCCATCGGATTCCACTTCGCCCTTGACAAATTCCAGTTCTGTGTCCATGAAGTTGCTGCCGTCGTCGCTGAGGTGTCTCCACCGACATTCTGGCCGTGTCATCGGGTCGATCCACCCGAAATCTGAATCCAACTGTTCCGGAAGGCATGAATTTGCATCTATGAAGCGGTGCCGGACAAGTTGGAAGAGATTGTCGTACCGCCCTTTGAAGAAATCGAGTTCCTTGTCGGCGTTGGTGTCGATGAAAGTGAGTCTCGTGCGTTGTCTGTCCGAGTTGAGGTAATGAGCCTGATGCAGGGCCTCTATGCCCATCGCCACGCCCATGCGGGACATTCCGACTATTACGAAGTGTACATGTTCGTCGGAAGCGGTTGAAATTCCGTGTCCGTCAAGAGGGGTGTACTCTATGGTTCTCCCTCCGGAGCCGTCCGCCCTGCATTCCACGATCACTTTGCGCGCCCATGATTCATAGCGGTTGAAAGGGATGAACACGAGACTGTTGTCCACATTTTCCGTGATTCCCGAGAACTGGAGGATGGAATAGGTGGTCTGGTACTCGAACAATACCTTGCAAACTTTTCTTTTCGGACAGCCCTCGAGGATTTCTGCCATGAGGTTGACGCATTTCATGTTCATGGCGTCGTGGTGAGGTTCGCCTCCGCCGGAGGATGTGGATTCTCCGAGGACATAGATTTCCGTGGCGTATTTGAGACACAGTTTTTCGAGTTCCGGCTTCGAGTCCCTCAGGGCCTTGTATATGATGATTTTACGTAGTTCCTCGTCTGAAAGGTGGGATTCCAGTTCATTTCTTACGGCCTGTGCGTCCTGGCTTGTCTGGAGTATGATGTATCGGTTGTTTCCCTCGCATTTGAAGTTTATGTCACCGTCACCCCTTGCCGAGAGGAGGTTCTTGATGATGGAGGAGGCTATCTCATTCGCGCCGATGACTACTGCAAAACGGTTCTTGCCGAGGTCGCGTACGCTGTACCGGGTCTCTCCGTCAAGCCGCCATTCCTTCCTCCTGTCGATGAAGGATATGATGGAGGATACGAGAAGTCCGTTCAGGAGGAAGATCCCGAGGAATGCCGTGATGCCGGCAATGCCGCGCCCGGCAAGGGTGGTGCTCATGTGCTGGTTGCCGGGATCTACGAAATGGAAGTACATTGTCCAGAAAAGGGTGGGGGATTCCTGCCTCGAGCGGATTCCTTCATCCACTCCCATGTCGTCTTCCCCGTATATGGCGTCGTCGTATGCGAGTTCCTTGGGGCCGCTTATGAACGGGGCGGCGAGTATTGTCAGCGTGAAAGGGAGAAGAAGCACGAGGCATATCACTTTCCTGAGGAAATTGCCGTCGGCAAGTTTTCTGTCCATTTTGATCTTTCTGAAAAAGAACAGGTATACGGCATATATGACGTATGCCATACCGATGATGCCTGCCGTAATGCAGACTGCGTCGGTCGCAACGGAGACGGCCTTGCTGTCCTGCGGAACAAAAAAGATGAATATGAATGAGATTATGCCGACTGATATGGCGGCGATGTCGGTCAGTCTGTTCAGCATGGCCTTGGTCCTTTTCACGTATATTATGATATGAAACGTAAAATTAATAAATTTGCGGAATACATGATGAAAATTGTTTCAGAATGATCCATAACCCGACAATTTTGGACATAGCGAAGGCTCTCGGAATATCCAAGTCGACGGTGTCGAGGGCTCTGGCAGGGGCCGAGAATGTGAAGCCTCAGACAAGGAAAGCCATTCTTGACATGGCGGAAAAGATGAGGTACAAGCCCAATTACATGGCCCGGAACCTGACGAAATCCAGGACAAGAATAGTCGGGGTGGTGGTGCCTGAATTCATCAATTCCTTTTTTTCCCGTGTCATAATCCGTATTCAGAATGTATTTGAGCAGGAGGGCTACAGGGTGCTGATAACTCAGTGCAACGAGTCGTGGGAGGTAGAACGGAAGAATCTCAGGCTTCTGGAGGAGGCAATGGTGGAGGGCATCCTGATTTCTGTCACGGAAAAAGGACGTAATTCGGACTATTACAGGGAATTGGCAGCTAAAGGGATTCCAATAGTTTTCTTCAACAGGGCGGAAAAGGGGATAGAGGCCTCACAGGTGCTGATAGACGACTACAAATGGGCATTTTTCGCCACGGAACATCTTATTGGCGTCAGAAGGCGGCTCGGTCAGGAGAAGCCCAGAATCATGCATTTCCGGGGACCTGACAACATAGACTTGTCCGGCAGGCGTTATTGGGGCTATGCAGATGCCCTTATGAAGCATCACCTGAGTCTGGAGGATGACCTTACGGTCAGGGTTAAGGGCACGTCGAGGGAGGACGGCTTCATGCTGATGAAAGGCTGCATCGAAAAGGGGAATGTCCCTGATGCGCTGTTCTGTTTCAGCGACCATCTTGCGATCGGAGCGATGCTTGCGCTGAGGCAGAACGGGATTGAAGTGCCGCACCAGGTGTCTGTCATGGGCTTTTCGGAGTCTCAGTCGGCATTGGTGACGATGCCGGCTCTGTCGTCGGTCGCCCAGCCTCTGGAGGAAATGGGGGAGACAGCCGCACGGCTTCTTCTGGAAAGGATTGAAAATCCGGATGCCGGAATCCGCAGGGTGATCCTTGATGCGTCGCTCAACATACGCGGCTCCTCCAACCCGGAATTTCTGTAGGCATATATGCAGCAACCCCTCGGTTTTACGCAGATTTTTCGTAATTTTGAATTCTCGGAATCCTATTTTTGCCATAGTGAAGAATATTCATAGCTCCGGACAGTGCAATGCTCATCGTGGAGAAGGCGGAGCCGCGCCTGTCGGCGGAAAGGATCGGGGCCAGGGAAGATGCCGACAGCGTCGCCAACACTGTCTTCAACTATTACAAGAAGCACGGCACGCACAGGGAAAGGTTCGACATGTATTACATTCTAGTGAAAATGCAGTTCCCATGCTCACGCAGACCGACAACCACAGGGTGACGGCATGGTCTGCAAAGGCTTTCCTTGCAAAGGCGTATTTCTTTGCAGGTCAGACCGACAAGGCAAAGACCTGTCTTGAGGACTGCATCTTCAACAGTGGCAAGACCCTCGTGTCATTCGGCAATTACAGGATGATGTTCAACGGATATGACGAGTACGAATATCCGAGCGAATCTTTCTACGAGGTGGGCAATACGGCAGACCCGACAGGAGGAAATGCCTACGGAAGCCCGAACACAGGTTCTACGCTTTCCCTCTATTATCCGCCGTTCTGCATAGGTCCTGACGGGAACAGGCTTGCTATGTCCTACGGCAACCAGTATATGGCTGGCCCGTGCGCAAATACAATTTCCTTGAAGGTCATCTTCTTGATGCCACAAGGAATGTGGCAGGCTACAACATCTATTTCATACGCCTGCCGGATATATATCTGATGTATGCCGAACTGCTTGTCGCGGAGGGAAGGGAAGCGGAAGCCCTTGAATATGTCAACAAGGTGCACCGCAGGGCTTATGGCTATGACCCTGATTCAACTTCACCGGTGGATTATCAAAGCCTCACGGACAGGACAAAGACTGCGGATGAGGATGACCACCTTGCGAACAATCCTCTCCTTTATGAAAGGTGGGCTGAAATGTTCGGAGAAATGAGGTGGTGGGAGGATGTGCGCCGCCTCAGTATTGGCCAGAAGGAAGCGGACTACTACAAGACCGTCTCCGGACCGGGTGCAGCCAAGACGCATATAGTGTGGAAGGAGACCAACTATGCCATGCCGATACCTACGTCCGAGTTCGAGTCAAACCCTTCGTCAGGCATGGTGCAGACCCCGGGCTACTGATTCTTCATGCGCTTTTTGCGCTCTTCAATCTTGATGTATATAAAGCATGCGACAGATATTATTAATATGGTACCGCACATGAAATATATGCCTATTTCACCTCCTGTCATTTTTCCTCCTTTTCTGAATATTTTATGACATAAATGCCCAAACAAAATGTCAGCATTATGATAATGCTTATGACTACATATACAAACCATGTCTTGCGCACGGTGTCGAAAACCGACGAGACGAGTATCGCTGTGGTCATATATTTCGCTATGTCCATCAGCCACTTTCCAACTTCCTTCATCATAGCGTCTGCAAATGTTGCTTCAGGATGTAAAGATAGGAATGTCCGGAGATAAAGCCAAGAGTTATGCCGCTTCGGCATGCAAATTTTTCTTTTTCTGTAAGTTTTTTATATGCTTTGGGAACGGTTGCAGAGAATACAACCGTTCCCATTTGCGTATTCGGAAATTTATTTTCTGAAAAAAAATCAGCCGGAAATGATTTCGTTAACTTTGCTTCAGATGACCGTGCTGCACGGGGTGCGACGGCCAACGGTACAGATGATTAATAACTCGAAATAAATGCCAATGACAATGAAACACATGGAACAGTCAGAAGCCGCCGTATATGCGGCTCCGGAAATCAGAATTACAGAAATTACTGTGGAGAACGGATTTGCCCAGTCTGAAATCGAGGATTCCCCGTATTTTGAGGCTCCGGGATATGGTAACGGAATCGGATTCTAAAATAAACTGCAAGCCGAGCGCAGAGGCAGAATAAATTCTGACCATGCCGAGGCGCAGCGTGATTGTAAACGAAGTTTAAAATAGTTCAGCCATGAAAAAGTCTCTTTTATTGATAGCATCGGCTGCCGCATTCGCAGCCTGTTCGGTATCTGAATTGGATGAAGTCAGGACTTCTTCGGAAAACGGATTCAAGATTTTCGCAGGAATAGCACAGGATGATGAAATGCCTCAGGGCAAGACTACATTCACGCCTGGCACCCTGAAAGTGGCTTGGGACGCCGACGACGCACTTTCTGCAGTTGTCCTCAAAGACGGCGAATATTCAGGCTATAAATTCGTGAAGTCATCCTCAGAGGACAATGCGTTCGTGGCAGAGGGCGATTTCGACATGAGCGGAGTGACGGAATTCAACCTGTTCTATCCTTACACGTCGGGGTTGTCTTCCATTGACGAAAACGGCTGCTCAAATGTCGCATTCGTGATAGGCTCGGAAGCAGGTCAGCCTCAGAAACAGACCGGAGTAAATTCAGGAGACCATATAGATGCCCCGTTGTATGCACTTGCGGAAATCTCAGAGGAGGGGGTGAAAGCGACGATGCAGCACGCTTCCGCACTATTTGAGGTCACTGTAGAGAACAATACGGGAGTACAGGTTAACGTTACCGGCATTACCCTTTCCAACAGCGGTTCACACAATATGACGGGTACATTTTACATAAATCCTGAGACAGGGGCCCTTACTCCTGCAAGCGCATCCCCGACTGCAACTCTTGAGGTTGCCGAGGGAACGATAGATGCAGGCGGAACAGGCAATTTCTACCTCACTTTTGCTCCGTTTACGCTTGCAATTGGAGAAAACATTTCTGTTTCAGTGGCTACCGCAGAGGGAATCACGGCGGAATACAATAGTGCAAAAATGTCGCAGGAAACTCCGGTTGAGGCAGGAAAAAGACATTATGCAACTGTCGTATTGCAGCCTTCTGAAGGGGATTTTACCCTCAGCGAGACTTCCGTGAAATATGACTTCTTTACCGACCCGAATCCTCAGACGGTGACGCTTTCTGCAGTGAATCTTCCTGAAGGGGCAAGTGCCGTGACATGGACCACGTCCGATGAATATATAGTAAGGGTTGATGACGGTGTCTTGACCCCGGTAGGACACGGAATTGCCACGATTACCGCAATCGCAAACGACGCAGACGCTTCCACGGCAACGTGTACAGTGAGTGTTAACGGTGTGAAGGACTTGAATTACGGCAACGGTGACGTATATTACGATAAAGTTTACCTTCCGGTAAACATCACTCTCGCCTCCGGCGAAACACAGACATGGCTCGACAGAAACCTCGGCGCATCGCAGGTCGCAACGGCGTACAATGATCCTCTTGCTTACGGCTCAAGTTTCCAGTGGTCGAGGAAGGCAGACGGGCATGAGCAGGTTACATGGAATGCAGCGGGGACTGTCGGCAGTCGTACCAACTCTTCAAGTGAAATTCTGACAGACAGAGAAAATACAAACAATGCTTTCATCTTGACTGACGGAGACTGGGTAAGTGATGCAAGTTCCGATTCATACGGTCTATGGGGTGGTGGCAATGCTACCGGGTCGGGTATAAGTCAAAGTTATGCTGCTGCTCTTGATAGTCCGACACAAGTAAATAATCCTTGTCCGGCAGGGTATCGTCTTCCTTCCGCAGAGGAAATATATCTTATGATAGGAACCATACTTGGATTGGACGAAGAAATAACGGCAAGATACGACGCAACTACATCAAATGCCCTCAATACTCTAGCAAATAGTGTCCTGCATTTTCCTGCATCAGGATATGGGAATAATACAACTACGGGTGGAATGACATACATTGGCAGCGCAGTTGGATTATGGTGTAATACACCGGCATCATCGGTAACAGAAGCACGTAGAATTCATATTGGAGATACCCGTATCCAATCGGGTACAGCAGACCGTGCCCGCGGCTATTCAATCCGCTGCATCCGTGACACGGCCCTGCCGGACACAAGCATAGAAGTTCAATAGTTATTATATTATTTTTGTAATCCGTACCGGCAGGACGGTCAGACGAGGGCAGGGCGGTTGAGACGACAGCCTGCCGGTACGGAACACACACAAACCATTTATCGACATAACGTAATGTTCATAGGAGAACTTGAAAAAAGACGGGATTTCACCAATGTCGTCCTCAGGGCCGACTATGTGGTCGCCGGCGGCGGACTGACAGGCGTATGCAGCGCAATCGCCGCGGCCAGAGAAGGACTCAAGACGGTGCTCGTGCAGGACAGGCCGGTACTCGGCGGCAACGCTTCCAGCGAAGTGCGCCTCTGGGCACTCGGAGCAACCTCGCACATGGGCAACAACAACCGCTGGTCCCGTGAAGGCGGCATCATCGACGAAATCCTCGTCGAAAACACATTCAGGAACAAGGAAGGAAACCCTGTCCTCTTCGACATGGTGCTCATAGACAAGGTGTTGGCGGAGAAAAACATCACGCTTCTTCTCAACACCGTCCTCTACCGCGCCGAAAAGAGCGACGACAGGACCATAACCTCCATAACGGCAATCAACGCACAGAACGGCACTGAATACCATATTTCTGGCCGCTATTTCGCCGACTGCACGGGAGACGGCACATTGGGCTATCTAACAGGGGCATCATACCGCCTCGGGGCAGAAGACAAGGACGAATACGGGGAATTGTTCGCCCCCGACAAGAAACAATACGGCGAACTCCTCGGACACAGTATCCTTTTCTATATGAAGGATGCCGGAAAACCGGTGAAATTCATCGCTCCGGACTTTGCCCTGAAAGATGCTGAAAAGCATATACCGAAACTCCAGAATCCCGAATACTTCAACCCGGGACAGCAGGGCTGCAAATACTGGTGGCTCGAATACGGCGGACGACTTGATACGGTGAAAGACACAGAGGCGATAAAATATGAACTCTGGAAAGTCGTATATGGCGTGTGGGACTATATCAAAAACTCCGGAAAATTCCCGCAGGCCGAAAACCTCACCCTCGAATGGGCCGGGCTCTTTCCCGGAAAGCGAGAAAGCCGCAGATTCAAAGGGCTCTACACAATCATCCAGCAGGACATAATAGAGCAGCGCAGCCATTATGACGCTGTGGCATACGGCGGCTGGGCAATCGACCTGCACCCTTCCGACGGAGTATATGCGCCGGGAAGGGCATGCAATCAGTGGCACAGCAAGGGTGTGTATCAGATACCGTACCGCTGCTATGTGACACCAGACCTTGACAACCTCTTCATCGGAGGCAGAATCATGTCTTCAAGCCATGTCGCCAACGGCTCCACGAGGGTAATGTGCACTGCAGCACTCGGCGGGGAAGCCATAGGACGGGCAGCGGCAATCTGCATCGCAGACGGAATTTCTCCGGCGGAACTCGCCAGTCCGGAAAACATCATAAAACTCCAGTCCAGGCTTGTTGCAAACGGAAATTTCATACCCGGGGTGTCCGGATCGGAAACAGCCGTGGTAAAGAATCTTGTGGAAGATGCTGCAATCTGTGTATCATCCGAACTGGAACTTGGCTGCCTCCCTCATGACGGGACATGGTTCAGTCTTGAATATCCTGCAGCACAACTGATTCCGGTGCATGACAAAGTCCCTGTAATCACACTCGACGCTGAGGCGGACGAGGACACGGAACTCGTGATGCAGCTGCGCAGTTCTTCCAAAAGAGAAAATTATACCCCTGACATCACTGATGCGGGACTCAGGTTTCCGCTCAAAAAGGGTCCGAACCATATAATCGCCGATTTCGGCAAGACTTACGATTCTCCGCGATATGTCTTCATCTGTTTCATGACGAATCCTAAGGTACGGATTCCGATGTCGGGACGCATCGTCACCGGAATCACGACGGTATATAATCATATCAACCCGGCCGTCTCCAATTTCGGCAGGCAGACACCTCCGGAAGGCATCGGTGTGGAGTCATTCGAGTTCTGGTGTCCGAAGCGTAGCCCGGAAAACCGCAACATCGCAATGTCCTTTGCGCCTGCGATAAGATGCTTCGGGGCCGAAAACATCAGAAATTCCTGCTGGAGACCTTTCGTTTCCGCAAACGCATGGGTTCCTTCTCCGAAAGACATGGCTCCGGCGGTGCTCCTGAAATGGAACAGGAAGCAGAAGATAAGAAGCGTAAGGCTCTTTTTCGACACGGATGCCGACCATGCGATGGAAACTGTGCAGATGGGACACCATGATTCCATAATGCCTTGCTGCTACAGGAAATACCGCATCATTGACTCGGAAGGGAAACAACTCTTTGCAGTTTCAGACAATCATCAGACCGTAAATCTGCTGCTCCTGGACAGCCCCGTGGCGACGGATTCGCTGACGATAGAACTCGTGCGCCCCGAAGGGGATGTATGCCCGGGACTTATGGGCATCATTGCCGGATGACGAATGAATTGACAACCGATACATATTCAGTATAATGAACACATTGGATTTTATAACCATAATTCTATTTTCGATAGGGGTGCTGATCACGGGCGTCTCCTTTTCGAGGACAGGAAAGGACATGAAGAGTTTTTTCGCCGGCGGCGGTGATGTGCCGTGGGGCATGAGCGGTCTCTCGCTTTTCATGGGATTCTTTTCCGCAGGAACTTTTGTCGTCTGGGGCTCTATAGCCTATTCCTACGGCATCGTTGCAATTGTCATTCAACTGACGATGGCGGTCGCCGGATTCGCCGTAGGAACATGGATAGCACCCCGCTGGCACAGGACACGCAGCCTTACGGCGGCTGAATATATCACGGAGCGTTTCGGTGTCGGCACGCAGAAGACATATACATACATCTTCCTTGCGGTGTCTATTTTTACTACCGGCTCCTTCCTTTATCCTGTCGCCAAAATCGTTGAAGTGGCGGCGGGAATACCTCTCACGACCTCGATTCTTGCCCTCGGGGCATTCAGCATGATTTATGTCGCTGTTGGTGGACTCAGGGGAGTCGTCGTTACCGACGTGCTCCAGTTCGTGATACTTTTTGCAGCGCTGATAATAGTGATTCCTTTGTCTTTCGGTAAGATAGACGGAGTGAGAACTCTTTTCGAACAGGCTCCGGACGGCTTTTTCAGGCTGTTCCAGGGAGAGTATACTCCTGGATTCATTTTCGCATTCTGCGTCTACAACATGTTCTTCCTCGGCGGCAATTGGGCATACGTGCAGCGTTACACGTCAGTAAAGACTGAAAAGGACTCCAAGAAAGTGGGGTGGCTTTTCGGCGCTCTCTATCTCGTGAGCCCTATCCTGTGGATGCTGCCGCCGATGATATACCGCATCTTCAATCCGAACCTCGTCGGGCTGCAGAATGAGGATGCCTATCTGCTCATGTGCAAGGAGGCAATGCCCGGCGGAATGCTCGGACTGATGCTCGGCGGAATGATTTTCGCCACGGCAAGTTCCCTGAACTCGACGCTCAACATTTCGGCAGGCGTGTTCACGAACGACATTTTCCGCCGTCTGCGTCCGGACTCTTCCGAAAAGACGCTTATGCGGGTGGCAAGGATTTCGACATTGGGATTCGGTGTCCTTGCTGTTGTGGTCGCCCTTCTCATCAAGTCCATGGGCGGAATCGTCAATGTGGTTATCAGCGTTGCTGCATTGACCGGCGTCCCGATTTATCTGCCTGTGATATGGTCGCTCTTTTCGAAACGCCAGACCTCAAAGACAATATTGGGAGTGACGTTCATCAGCCTTGCAATCAACCTTTTCTTCAAGTTTGTGACCCCTCTTTTCGGGCTTTCCCTGGACAGGACATGGGAAATGATTGTCGGTGCCATTGTGCCTGTAATCATGCTTGCAGTCATTGAAATCGTGCTCTGGAGAAAGAACTGGCATGACCCTAAATACGACGGTTACATTCAGGCAAGGAATGCAAGGATAGCCGGAAATGCCGTTTCTTCTGATCCTGAAGCAAGGAAGCAGACCGACAGGTTCACAAAGAAGGTGCTCGGCACGGCCCTCGCCATTTCAGGCGCCATAATCGCCGTGCTCGGCTTCATGGCAGGCAAGGATGCTGCCGCACCTGTTATAGTCGGTGCCATAATCTGCCTGCTCGGCTGCATAATGCTCATAAAGTCAAGGGCTGCAGCCGTTTCATGCCTCGCACTCCTTCTCACATTCTCCGCCAATACCGCAAATGCCGCCAACGCTGCAAGCGCAGCAAATGTTTCTGATCAGCAGCAGAAAAGGACAATCAGCGGAATGGTCATCGATTTCGAGACAGGAGAGCCTATCATCGGAGCGTACATAGCCGTGCCTCAGAAGAATACGGGAGCAATCAGCGACCTTGAGGGTTATTTCACCCTTGAACTCGCAGCCGAAGACAGGACGGTGGAAATCTCATACGTGGGCTACAAGACCCAAAAACTGGAACTGAAGAACGAGAAGGAACTGACAATCAGGCTTAAGAAGGATGCAGAACTTCTTGACGAGGTTGTGGTTGTCGGCTATGGCACGACCACGAGAAAAGACCTGACGGGAGCAGTCGGAAAGGCAGATGTGGAAGAAATGGTCAAAGCTCCTGTGGCAAATTTCGAGGAAATGCTCGCCGGAAGGGTTGCCGGAGTGCAGGTAACTTCCGCTGACGGACAGCCTGGAAGCGACCTCAATATAGTCATAAGGGGAAACAACTCTGTTACGCAGGACAATTCCCCTCTCTATGTGGTGGACGGCTTCCCTATGGAGTCATCAGTGGGCTCCACTATGATAAATCCTGAGGAAATCGAGTCGATTGACATCCTGAAGGATGCTTCCGCAACGGCAATCTATGGTGCACGCGGCGCAAACGGAGTGGTGCTCATAACCACGAAAAAAGGGCATGTGGGTGCGCCTGTGGTAACATACAACGGCTGGGTCGGCGTGCAGACCGTCTCCAACAGAATGGAGATGATGTCCCCTTATGAATTTGTCCGTTATCAGCTGGAATTGAACCCGGGCGTGTATGACGGTGTTTATTTCGGCACGAACGGAGAAAGGGATCTCGAATATTACCGCAATGTCAAGGGAATAGACTGGCAGGATCTCCTTTTCAGGGATGCTCTCGTGCACAACCACAACATTTCCGTCAGGGGCGGAAACGAGAAGACAAGGTATTCCGTTTCAGGTTCCATAAACGATCAGGACGGTGTGATTCTCAACAGCGGATATCAGAAATATCAAGGAAGGGTCGTGCTCGACCAGACCATCAACAAAAGGCTGAAAATCGGGGTGAACCTCAATTACACCTATACCAAGAAAT
>CALVDU010000007.1 GCA_944326375.1 uncultured Bacteroidales bacterium
ATACCAAGCGAATAGCGAAGAAAGGAGAACTGTTGACCCATGACAGCGACCAGGCTGTGCTTACCCTTCTGAAAACCACGGACCTTATAGAGTCAGACTTCACCCCGGTGAAGATAGACGCCACGCTCGGGGAACTCGTGGAAGCGGTTTCCAATTCGTCCAGGAACATTTTTCCGGTGCTGGACACAAAGAAGCATTTTCAGGGCTACGTCTCTCTGGAAGACGTCAGGAAAGACATGTTCAAGAAGGACCTGTACGACAGTCTGCATGTCTACAACTTCATGAAGTCATCTCCTGAATATGTCTATGCCGACGAGAAGATGGACAGCGTGATGCGCAAGTTTGAGAAAACCGATGCCTGGAACCTTCCTGTCGTGGACAGGAACAGGACCTATCTCGGTTTCGTTTCCAAGTCAAAGATATTTTCAGCGTACCGGAACCAGTTGAAGGAGGTATCCCATACCGATGCCGGGTAATGCGTCCGCATGAGCGGCCCGGACTTCTTATTGCTTGTCGAATTCAAAATAGCAGTCACCGGCATTCATTACGATCCTGACTGCATGCACGTCATCTTTCGTATACAGGTTGAAACTGATGTAGGCCCCATCGGGATTATAGCCTGTGCGTTCAATGGCAAGTTCGCTGCTTTCAGAATTGTACAGCAGGTTCTTCTGCATCCTGAACCTTATTCCGGGTATTGTGTTCACGCTGTGAGGAAATGTGAATGTCGTGCTACTGGACTCGAGTTCCGGTTCGCCTCCTGTCGCTGAACTTGTGTACAACGGCATTTCAGAACTGAAATTGAAGGTAATTTCGCTTTCGGTGATGACCATGCTTTCCAATGTCGTGGTCAAGTTGCCGTCGAGATGGAGTTCTCCGTTTTCATCGAAGGATTCGTCAGTGTCGCTTGCGCAGGTAAGCACCCATGTGCCCAGCATTGCTTCCGCCTGTTCTTCTGTTGTCAGGCTCATCATGTAGTCATATTTTTCCATGCAGGAAGTGAAGATGCCTGAAATGACTGTCATTGCAGCCGTCAGGCAGATTGCGCTGAAGTGTTTCATGTAAGTAGTGGTTGTTTTGACATATTTCTGCGAATTTATGAAATTTACTGAAAATATGAACAGCATGCGGCGGTAATGGAACGGAATTTTGTTAAATTTGTAGAATTGGAAAATATGTCGGTGACATTGGACTGATAATCATGAAGGAAATCTATATAAAGAATATCGCTCAGAAGACAGGTGCCAGGGAATGGCAGGTCGAGAACTGCATCTCGCTTTTTGACGACGGGGCGACAATCCCGTTCATAAGCCGTTACCGCAAGGAAAGGACCGGAGGTCTGGACGAGGTGGCGATTGCTGAAATACGCCATTGGACCGACGTCTTCAACGAAATGGAGAAGCGCAAGTCTTCCATTCTTGAAACCATAGAGACGGCGGGCGCATTGACGGACTCGCTCAAAAAGACGATTGAGGACTGCGTGGATGCGCGGGAACTCGAAGACCTCTATCTTCCTTTCCGTCCGAAGAGGCGCACAAGGGCCACGGCTGCAAAGGAAGCCGGTCTGCAGCCGCTTGCCGACAAGATTTTCGACATAACGATATCAGACCCCGAAAGGGAAGCCGCAAAATATGTCAATGACGCAGTGCCTACTGCCGAGGATGCCTTGGCGGGGGCAAGGGACATAATAGCCGAACGTCTCAGCGAGACAGCATCCGTGCGCGAAACCGTGAGAGGAATGCTCCGTACCCGCAGGCTTGTCAGCAAGCCGACCAAAAAGGCGGATTCGCCGGAAGCCATGAAGTACAAAGGCTATTTTGAGGTTTCGGAACCCCTTGCGCACATGGCTTCGCACAGACTTCTTGCCGTACTGAGGGCTGAATCGGAGGGCTACATTTCTCTGAAGGTGGACGCTGACCCCGAAAAATGCGGCAACAAACTCTACTATGACTATTGCCAGGCGAAAAAATATCCGCCGAAGGCAGTCGCAGAGCAGATCCGGGAGGCGGTTGACGATGCCTACAAAAGGCTTCTCGAACCGTCAATATCCAACGAAGTGATCAAGGAGGCGAAAGAAAGGGCTGACATTGAGTCAATCAAGGTATTCGGGGAAAATCTCCGCCAATTGCTTCTTGCCCCTCCTGTGGGACAGAAAAGGATGATGGCTATAGATCCGGGATTCAGGACCGGCTGCAAGGTGGTATGCCTTGACGCTCAGGGCAATCTGCTCCACAACGAGACTATCTATCCTCATCCGCCTGCAAACGAGAAGGTGAAGTCCATTCAGGCTGTGTCCGCCATGATACAGAAATACGGCATAGAGGCGATTGCGATAGGGAAGGGGACGGCAGGACGGGAGACGGAAGAATTCATCCGCCGCGTACCGATGCCGAAGGAAGTGAGGATTTTTCCTGTGAGCGAAGACGGGGCATCAATCTATTCGGCTTCGGAGACGGCAAGGGAGGAATTTCCTGACTATGACGTGACCGTAAGGGGAGCAGTGTCGATAGGACGCAGGGTCATGGACCCGCTTGCGGAACTCGTGAAGATAGACCCGAAGTCCCTCGGCGTGGGACAATATCAGCACGATGTGGACCAGACTCTTCTGAAGGAGAAATTGGACAATACCGTAGAAAGTTGCGTGAACAGTGTAGGAGTGAACCTCAATACGGCCAGCCGTCATCTCTTGAGTTATGTGTCCGGCATCGGTCCGGCCCTTGCCGAAAACATAGTGCAATACAGGACAGAAAACGGGCCTTACCGTTCGAGGCGTGAACTCCTTAAAGTCAAACGGCTCGGAGACAAGGCCTTCGAGCAATGTGCAGGTTTCCTCAGGATTCCGGGAGCGGATAACCCGCTCGACAATTCGGCAGTGCATCCTGAGGCATATCATATCGTTGAGAAAATGGCAGGAAGCCTCCATGTAAAGACATCCGAACTGGTGGCCAATGCTGATTTGTGCTCAAAGATCAATCCGTCTGACTTTGTGGAGGGAGATTTCGGTCTTCCTACAATAAACGACATCCTTAAGGAACTGGTAAAGCCAGGACGTGATCCGAGGGAAAGCGCAAAGGAATTTGAATATGCTTCCGATATCCGTACAATCGAAGATCTCAAGTCAGGAATGGAACTCCCCGGCATCGTAACGAACATCACGGCGTTCGGTGCTTTCGTGGACATCGGAATCAAGCAGAACGGACTCATCCATGTCTCCCAAATGGGGGTCAATGGCCTGCACGACCCGTCCAGAGTGCTGAAACTCAATCAGCAGATTAAGGTGTCAGTGCTCGGCGTCGATTTGGACCGCAACCGCATTTCGCTGCGGCTGCTGCGTTAGAACAGGCTTTACGCAGTAAATACCAATTCTCTGCCGGCAGGGGAGGCATCTTTGATGAGTCTGCCTTCTCTGACGGCGAGTCTTCCGTTCACGAACACATAGTCTATGCTGCCTTTGAGCCTTGCGCCCTCGTATGGGGACCAGCCGCATTTGTATGCAAGGCATTCTTTTGTTACAGGGAACTCCTTTCCGGAGTCCACCACGACTATGTCTGCATAATTCCCCGTCTTCAGGCTGCCCCTCCCGGAAATTCCGAATATTTCCGCAGGTTTTTCTGAAAATGCTGATGCTATTCTGCACAATCCTTCCGGAGTATTTCCGAACAATGTGAGCAGGACCTGGAAGGACTGCTGGATTGACGGCATTCCAGACGGAACTTCCGTATATTTCCCTTCCTTTTCCATTTCCGTGTGCGGCGCATGGTCTGTACCGATTGTGTCTATCGTTCCCTCGAGGAACGCATCCCTGAGGATCATCCTGTCTGCTTCTGTCTTGATGGAAGGGTTGCATTTTATCCTGCTGCCAAGCCGGTCGTAGTCCTTGTCGGTAAACCACAGGTAGTTTGCGGATGTTTCCACGGTAACTGCAGGGTATCGTTGTTTGGTGTGGTACAGCATCAGAAGTTCCGTGCTCGTGGAAATATGCAGCATGTGAAGTCTCGTCCCGTATTTCATGGCAAGATCAACTGCACGCATGGATGAATCGAGGCAGGCTTCCCTGCTCCTTATTTCGGAATGTGCCCTGAAAGGGATGTCCTCCCCGTATTTTTCCTTTGCATCTTCAAGCCCTTGCCTTATGATGCTTTCATCTTCACAGTGCACGAGAATTTCTTTTTCCTTAATCCTGAACAGATGCTCTATCGCATTCTTGTCATTGACGAGCATGTTTCCCGTGGATGAGCCCAAAAATACCTTTATGCCTCCGAACCTTTCAGGGCACTTTTTGATTGCAGAGGCGATTTCTTCCGCATTGCCGTTGGTGGCGCCAAGATGGAATCCGTAATTGGCATACGTACGTCCCTTGGCCGTTTCCAGTTTTTCCAAGAGCCTTTCGACCGTTACCGTAGGCGGATTGGTATTCGGCATGTCGATGAAAGAGGTTACGCCTCCGAGGACTGCTGCTGCCGATTCGCTTGCCATGTCCGCCTTGTGCGTCATTCCCGGTTCTCTGAAATGCACATGGGCATCTATGCCTCCGGCAAATACGTGTCTTTTGCCGAGGTCAATTCCCTCCAGACCGGGATTGTCCGCAAGAATCCTTGCGGCAATGTTTCCGGAGTTTTCGGTAAGGATGATGTCCTTTATCCTGTCTCCCTCAATCCTGATTATTCCTTCTGAAATCGTCCCTCCTGTGACTGCAATCCCGTTGTAAAGCAGATACCCCATTATCTTATGCGCGGTTTTATTTTTCTGAACTTCATCTTTATTACGCCCCAGAACGCCTCACCGAATATTCCGCTGCTCATTTTTGAGGTACCCTCCTTCCTGTTGGCGAATATGATGGGCACTTCGGCGATTTTGAACCCTAATTTGTACGCAGTATATTTCATTTCTACCTGGAAACCGTACCCTTTCATTTTGATGTTGTCCAAATCTATGGTTTCCAATACTTTGCGTTTATAGCACTTGAAACCTGCAGTAGCGTCGTACACTTTCATTCCCAACACTTTCCGTACATAGACCGAAGCGTAGTACGACATTATTATGCGACCTATCGGCCAGTTGATCACGCTGATGCCGTTGCAGTATCTGGACCCGATGGCAAGGTCAGCCCCGCCTTCTGCACATGCCTTGTACAGTCTGGGAACATCCTCGGGGTTGTGCGAAAAGTCGGCATCCATTTCGAAAATATAGTCGTATCCTTTTTCTAAGGCCCATCTGAACCCTGTCAGATATGCAGTCCCGAGCCCGAGCTTGCCGCTCCGTTCTATCATGAACAGCCTGTCGGGAAATTCCTGCATGAGCCGTCTCACTATGTTTCCGGTGCCGTCAGGAGAACTGTCTTCTATTATAAGGACATTGTAGCCGCCCTCCAGGGCGAATATCGCCCGGAGTATTTTCTCTATGTTTTCCTTTTCGTTGTATGTCGGAATTATTATTACTTTATTTTCCATATATTATAAGTGTCCGGAATTTGTCCTGACAATGTGAAATATTTCAGCAGAACAATGTATTCAATGATGGCCTCCCTTTCAGAGTCCCCGAACTGGCGGACATACTCATGTGCATTCCTTATTATCTCCTCCGCCTTGTCCGGATTTGCCGAGTACCAGTCCATCTTCTCCTTAAGGTCGGAGTAGTCCGGCCTTATCTCCACATAATGGAAGTCCGGCACCAGACTGCTTTCCATGAACCATGTCTCGCAGGTGGGTCTGGGCATTACAGCCAGTGAATTGCTGCTCATTATCCATTTCAGGCTAGTCGCTACATCATTCCCTTCCAATGCTATTATATATTTGTATCCGAGCATTTCCCTGATTTTCATCTTGGGCTTGATCCACTCGTCCGGCAGACCTGGAAGGTTGCGTATGCTTCCGCAGTCGCAGATGCCGCTTCCGAAATACATGCGCATGAATTCCACCCTGTTCAGTTTTCCCGTATCGCCGATGTCGGCCATGAAAACGGCCTTGTCTGTTTTGTCCCTAAAGGGGTAGGGGTCGGTTATGAAATTGAAATGCCTGCTCCTGTCGAGTTTGAGCAGCACATTGTTCTCATTACCTGCCGATATGGGACGGCTTTTTGTGATGCTCGGACATTCGGAAATCCAGTTCACGTCTCCGAAGTCAGGCACCCATCTCAGTTTCTGGTCAAACCATCTGGATGTTATCCACGTGTCGTGCTTATACATCGAACTTGATTTGACTTTCCACAAATCCTTCAGCATTATGGCACTGTCAGGCAGACGAAAAGGGCTTTTCAGCCTGTTGTAGTGGTTTGCCCTTTCCATTATATAGTCCTTGTCTTCCCTTGACTCAAACAGTTCTTGCCATTTGCATGCAGGTCTGCGCCTCTGCCAGACGCATGCAGGAACAGTTTCCCTAAGGTACGCCGAAAGATAACTTCTGGTCTTATGCGGTTTGAATCTGTCCATTGGTTGAGGTTTTGTACATCATGCAAATTTAGTAAAAAGAATTCCAAAGATAAATAGTCGCAAATCAAATTTTGGCTGTGGCCGTCCTGTTCCCGACTTTCAGAACAAATTTTCCGACAAAAAAATATTAAAATTTAATTTCGTGACTATCAATCCGATTGCGAAATCTCCTCCAAAAAAGTTCAAAAATTTCTGTCAAAAGATTTGGAGGGAAAGAAAAAAGTAGTACCTTT
>CALVDU010000008.1 GCA_944326375.1 uncultured Bacteroidales bacterium
GGAGAAGGGACAATCCGATATGCCGGAAAATGGGAACTGATAGACATGTTTCTGGTGCACCGCTCCATTTCGGGCAATTCACGGATGATGATATGCAGGCCCGATTTCCTTATGACGAAAGACGGCAGACATTCCGGGCACAAACCCTTGAGAACGTATACCGGACCGCGGTATTCCGGCGGGCTGAGCGACCATCTTCCCGTGGTTCTGGAAGTGAAATGAACGGATTGCCGATTGCTGGAAATTTGTCTGGTCCGGCGAGTTCGGGTTCTTATATTTTCTATCTTTGCAACATCTTGCCTGCGGATGTAAATGTCATATACGTTATCAGATGGGAGATTTTCTATGAAGAAAGATTATATAAAAGGTCTCATGGAAGGGGATGTAGAGGCATTCCGGATTCTTTTCGACCGTTTCTATTCTCCTGTAGTGCGCTTTGCGACGGCGAT
The DNA here is from genome assembly GCA_944326375.1 of uncultured Bacteroidales bacterium. GTDB lineage: Bacteria > Bacteroidota > Bacteroidia > Bacteroidales > UBA932 > Cryptobacteroides. Next base: position 450 of record CALVDU010000008.1, read on the forward strand.
GCTTCATGATGCCGTATTTGCCGAGGATGTTGTCCAGGAAGTGTTCTATGATGTATATATGCACCGCGACAGGATAAGGGAAGACACTCCGATATCAGGCTATATGTTCACGATATGCCGCAACAAGATAGCGGATATCTTCAGAAGGGAGGGGTCCAGAATGAAATATCAGGAATTGTCGGAGGAGACGTATGAAGTTCCGTATGAGTCGCTGATAGATGCTGCCGACTTGGAAGTAATAGTGAGAGGCTGTGTTGATGCTATGCCTGAACAGCGCAGAAGGGTATGGCGCATGAGCAAGGAGGAGAATCGGACAAGTGCTGAAATAGCCGGCATTTTGTCCATATCCCGTCGGACCGTGGAAAAGCATATTGAGCTTGCCATGAAAGAAATCAGGAAATGTATCCGAGAGTATCTTAATTTTTTTGTATTTTTTGTCTGATTCCATTACGTAATCATTGCCGTTTTTACGAATATAAGGTAAAGGCTGTTTTTTGAAAACGGAATTTGACAACGTTATGGAAAAGAATAATCCATCTATATCGCAAATATCGGACTGGCTTGAGGGCAAGTTGTCCAAAGAAGAAACTAAGGCAGTAGAGCATTGGCTTTTCAGTCACTGGGATGACAGGGAGTGCAGGACAAAGATGTTCTCCGTGTGGAGCCGGGTCATGGAAAAATACCCGGATGCTTCCGGCAAGGAAAAGTCATGGGGCATGTTTGAGGCACGTATGAGGAAAGAAAGGCGCAGGCAGCGGAATGAAAGATTTGTCCGGATTCTTGTCCGTACGGCCGCTTGTCTTTTTATTCCTCTTGCAGCAGGTATTGTATGGATGTATTTGTCGGATGATAAGGAGACTGTGTGGACTGAACGCTATGTGGCATACGGACAAACAGACAGCCTTGTCCTTCCTGACGGTTCTTCAATATATATGAATTCCGGGAGCAGGATTATCTATGACAGTTCGTTCAAAGACCGGAACAGACAAGTTTTTGTCTCGGGGGAGGCTTTTTTCGATGTGGCTCCGGACAAGAATCGGCCTTTCATCGTGCAGGTGGATGACATTACGGTAAAGGTTCTCGGAACACGCTTCAATGTAAGGCACTACGATAATGATGAGTACGCCAGAGTAGCCCTTTACGAAGGAGCGGTGGAGTTCGGGCTTGCAGGAAACCCTGATCCGATATGCAGCATGACGCCAGGAGATGAAATCAGGTATAATATAGAATCAGGAGCGGTTACGGAGCACCGTTTTGATGTGTCTGAATCCGGCCTGTGGACCGATGGAGCGCTTGTTTTCAATGATGAGCGTCTGGAAGATATTGCTGAATCTCTGGAACGCCGTTTTGATGTGCGTATTTCTGTCCTTGACCGTACACTTGCCGATACGCGCTATTATATGAATTTCATAAACGGGGAATCTCTTCATCAGATACTGGCTTTTCTGAGAAACGACATGCATCTGAATGTCCATGAGGGTGACGGGGTTGTCCAGATATGGTAGATTGCCTCTCTTTTACTGATAACTGTTCTTCAATTACATAATATTACATAACCACAATCAGATGAAATCAGCATTGCGAATTGCCTTGTTGGCCATCATGATGGCTGCAGGCATCTCTCTCCATGCCCGAGAATGGTCATTTTCGGTTTCAGGCACTCTGAAGGAAGTCTTGGGGCAGATCCAGAAAGAGTGCGGTTATTCTATTCTCTATAAGACATCAGACCTCGATTTGCAGGTCCGGATAACCAAGACATTCAACAATGCGTCCATTGAGACTGTTCTGGAGTCTGTCCTTGAAGGTCAGGATGTCAGATTCACGATTACGGGAAAGGCCATTTCCATTGCCAGAAAAACAGGGGAGCCTGCATTCTCCGTTTCAGGAAACGGAATTCCGCTGACCCTTACAGGACAGGTTATTGAGGCCGACACGGGGAATCCCGTATTAGGGGCAGCGCTTGTGGACGAAGTTACGGGAAAAGGGACAGTCACTGATATGTCAGGAAATTTCTCGATCAATGTCACTCCGGGAACCAGGCTGATAGTTTCCTGTTTGGGCTATGAGGAGTCCGTTTTTGTTTGCGAAAGCGATCCGGGACCGGTCGTTATCCGTCTTGAGCTTCAGAATGAGGTGCTTGATGATGTCGTTGTTGTCGGATATACCAAGCGTTCCCGGGAGAAACTTATAAGTTCCGTATCTTCTCTCGAAGGCGACCAACTTGTCAAGAGCCATACTCCGAATCTTGAAAATGCCCTTTCTGGCCGTATGTCGGGTGTCTTTTCCCGTCAGACATCAGGAGAACCGGGAAATGACAGCGGAAACATTCAGATAAGGGGCTTCGGTTCAGCGCTTGTGGTGGTAGACGGTATTCCGGGAAGGAGCTATTCCGAGTTGGACCCCAATGAAATTGAATCTATCTCCGTGCTGAAGGACGCATCAGCTGCTGCCGTATATGGAATGCAGGGAGCGAACGGAGTTATCCTTGTTACTACGAAAAGAGGAAAAAGGAACAGGCCGACTACTTTCGATGTTTCGGCGCAATTTGGTGTCCAGCAAGCAACCAACTATCCTGAAACGGCAGACTATAATCTGTGGCAGACTCTCGTAAACGAATACAACATGAACCAGAGACTCATACTCGATAAAAATGCCGTGGCTGCACCGGGAAGCATGGATATTGCTCCATCGCAGTATGACACCGACTGGTACGACACTCTTGTAGGTCTTGCTCCGATTGAGCAGGTAAACCTGAGCATCTCCGGAGGAACAGATAAGATAAACTATTTCATTTCCGGAGGCTATATCCATCAGAGCGGAATCTGGAAAACTCATGATACAGGCAAGAACAGGTTCAATGTCCGGTCGAACATAGATGCAGACATAACTGACAACCTGACTGCATCAGTCGGAATAGGCATAATAATAAATGATGTGCATTATCCCGGTACAGGTTCTGCCGTTATAGCGAGAAGCATCAAGGATACAGCTCCGAACATTCCTGTCCGCTGGTCAGAAAATGACGCATATTATGCTTTCGGAGGAGAAGGCACATCCAATCCGATGGCTCTTGCGGATGCCAACGCTTCCGGATATATGGACAATTCGGAAAAGACCACCTCTGTAGATGTCTCCCTGAACTATGATGCTCCGTTTGCCGAAGGCTTGTCTTTCAAGGCTACCGTAAGTTATCAGTATGAGGCTTCCGAGTCTAAAAACTGGTACAAGACTATTCCGTACATCGGTTACAGGGCAGATGCAAATGAATACTATGAAAGTGTGTCGGCTTCTGAATCGAACAAGGCAAGCATGTCCATAATCAACGGCAACACAACCAATCTTGTCGGACAGTTGTACGCATCTTACAACAGGACATTCAACAACGCCCATACCGTCAATGCCGGTATAGTGTATGAAATCAACGTGGCTTCCAACAGGAGCGTCACATCGCAAAGAACCAATTTTCCGTCGGCCATAACCGATTGGCTGAATGCAGGTCTTGCAAGTCAGGGCGTATCCAACAATGAATATGAACGTAAATACAGGAGCCTTTCCTTGGTCGAGCGGTTTTCGTATGATTACAAAAACCGGTATTTCATCGATGTCAATTGCCGTCTTGACGGGGCACAGTATTTTTCGAAAAAATGGGGATTCTTTCCGTCTGTCTCTCTCGGATGGATGCTGTCGAACGAACCGTTCATAAAGGACAACGGCGTGAGCAACGTGCTTAAGGAACTTAAGATAAGGGCTTCATACGGAATACTGGGCGACTTGTCTGCAGCGAAATCATACTATGACAACAACGAGCAGTATTATTGGCAGTCGGGATGGACCTATCCGGGAAGTGAAATGGTTTTCGGAGACAGACCTTTGTATTCACTCGTACAGACTGTCAATGCCAATCCGGATTTTACCTGGTCTACTTCTGCCATGACTAATGTCGGTATCGATTTCAGGCTTTTCGACTACGATATGCTTTCCGGTTCGGTCGAGTTCTTCTACCGCAGACGTTCCGGACTTCCGGCGATGAAAGCCAATGACAATGCTGGGGCGCTTGCCACATATTACAACCTGGATTCGGACAATACCAGAGGAATAGACATAAGTTTGAACCACAGCCATAGGATAGGGGATTTCGGCTGGTCCGCAGGCATCAACCTTTCGTGGTCGAGATCGAAGTACGGGCATGTGGAGCATACTGCATACTCTTCGGGTTATGATGCCTGGAGAAACAATAATGAAACCAGATGGACAAATGTAAGGTGGGGATATAAGGTCATAGGACGTTATCAGTCATACGAAGAAATAGCCAATGCTCCGATTCACGCCAACTCCAACAATAACAACGCCATATTGCCGGGAGACCTGAAATATGAGGATGTGAACCAGGACGGGTATATAGACGAGAAGGACATGCAGCCGATAGGGCGTACGGCCTATCCGGAGATGATGTTCGGTCTCAATCTTGGCTTTATATGGAAAGGTCTGGATTTTTCAGCCCTGTTCCAGGGAGGTGCACTTGGCGACTTTACTATCGGAGAATTCGATATGGACGCTTTTGCTGAAGGGCGTACGGACCGCAACACCTGGGCATATTTTGCAGACCGTTGGCACAAGGCCGATTATACGGACCCGAATTCAGATTGGATTCCAGGGCATTTTCCTGCCATAAGGGACATGAATTCCGTGACTATTAACAGGTATGATTCGGATTTCTGGATGTTCGACGGATCGTATCTTCGCCTTAAAAATGTGGAAATAGGATATACGTTCAATATAGGCAAACACAAGAAAAATGCGACTGATTTGCGCATTTATTTCAGCGCCTACAATCTGTTTACCATATCCTCGCAGCCATTTTTTGATCCTGAACAGGCGGAATCCATAACGTCTTTTGCCGCTTATCCTCAGGTCAAATCCTATAGCTTTGGTCTTAATCTTAAATTCTGAATCGAACCATGACAAATATGCAATCATTGCTGATTCCGGCCGTATTGGCTGCCGTGCTGCTTACATCATGCAACGGCTGGCTGGACGTTGAGTCCAAGAGCGTCGTCACTGAAGACGACCTCATAGACAATGCTGAACTTGCCGAAGCGCAGTTCCTTTCCAATTATATGGAACTGAGGAAGTCCATACACAGCATCGGAGACGGTCAGATGACCTACAGACAGCATCATCTCGACGCATACACTGACGATGGCATAAACAATACTCCGTGGGAGAACGGTGTAGCCCAGAATTATTCTCCGGGATACGTGTTCGGGCAGATATTCAGCCAAAGCAGCGGCGAGACCAGCACACCGCTTTGGAACTACAGGGAGATAAACACCATAAACAAATATATCGAAACTTACAGAGCCTCGGACAATGAACAGGTACTCAATACATTGGGCGAAGCCTATTTTATCAGGGCCTTCTTGTATTTTGAAATGGTGAAACGCTATGGTGGCGTACCCATCAGGGCATCTTCATTCGACGATAATACTTCCATAAACGACAGGGCGACCGAAGAGGCTTCATGGAACTTCATAAGGGACAATCTTGATTCGGCCATTACATTCCTGCCTGTTACCCAAAGGTATGTCAGTGAAGATAAGGACCGGGCAAACAAGATGACGGCATACGCCCTCAAGTCAAGGGCTATGCTTTATGCAGGGACCATAGCCAGATACGGTACGGTTTCCAACAACGGTCTTCAGGGCATACGGTCAGACGCTGCGTCCGGATATCTGAAGGAAGCGGCAGAAGCAGCGAAAGCAGTGATTGAATCCGGCAAATACACCTTGACGGATGATTTCGGGGCTCTTTTTGACGGTTCGGATGAAGACAACGGAGAGATTATTTTCCGCTTCAAGAACAACAAGGAGAGCGGTACGCAGGTTTTCATAGACTATTGGTGCCAGTCGTACAGGATAAAACAGGCTGAATACTGTGCATTTATATGCCCTACAGTAGATGTAGTGGAGCAGTTCGAGACGCTGGAAGGTACCATTGAACCCCTTGACTATGAAGCCAGCTACTCCGACGTGCATGATTTTTTTGCCGGCAGGGACAAGAGGCTTGAGGCTTCTGTCATAGTTCCCGGAGGGGAGTTTCTCGGCCAGACATTCGAAATCTGGCGAAGAACAGATCTGATAACAAACGCAGGAACAACAAGTTATGCATATGAGAATACTTCAGATTGGACAGCAAGAGCGACAGTGCCGGGTTACCCGCAATATACCTTAAGCGGCACTGACGGAGTGTTCTTGAACCAGTCGGGAGCCGGTACTACCAATTACGGTTTTTTCCTGAAAAAGACTCTTTATGGAGTTGCACAGCTTGAAGATTATCTTGCAGCTCTTAATGATCAGGATGCTGTCATAATCCGTTACGGTGAAGTGGTCTTGAATTTTGCTGAGGCAGCAGTAGAGCTTGCATCGCTTGGCGACGGTTCATACCTTGACCATGCGCAGACGGCATTTGATGAACTGCGCAGCAGACATGGCGGTCTTCCTGCCAAAACCATGACTTTGGATGTCGTACGCCATGAGAGAAGGATTGACCTGATGTATGAGGGATTCCGCTACTGGGACCTCAAGAGATGGAGAATAGGGACGCAAATACATCAGACAACTGCAAGGGCTCTGCATCCTGTACTCAACATAGACGAAAGGACCGAGCCGGCGAGCATATATTTCACTCTTGAAACTGCTGATGCTCCAGATTTGGCTACAAGACAGAGATGGTTTGAAGTAAGGGACTATTATTGCCCGATACCGGTAAGCCAAAGTCCGGGAATAATACAGAATGAAGGTTGGAACTGACATTAACAATGGAATTATCATGAACAGGAATTTGATATATTGTGCATCCTTGTTGTCTTTGATGTCTTTGGCATCGTGCAGTATAGATGACAGGTATGAAGAACTTACGGCTTCCTACCACGGGATGCTGACCGATTCGGAGACAGGAGGTCCGGTCTATACGGAATATTATGGAGCATCCCTTCTTATGGCGGATACGGAAGGTGACATAAACCAGCCGATATCTTCGTACATAAGACCGGACGGGACCTATTCCAATGCGTATGTATATCCGTCACGCTACAAGGTCTATGCACAGGGACCGTTTTTCGAGTGCGACACATTGATCGGAACGGTTACTGAAGGAACAGATATGGATGTCTATGTACTTCCTAACGTCAGACTTGAAATAATCGATACTGAACTGGAATATGGCATTGCCTTGACTGTAAGATTCAGATATGAGATTGTTGACTATGCTTCCGCTTCTGCCGAGATAGGCCTGATATACGGCAACAGACCATATCCGGGGCAGCGGGAGACCACTTCCGGAGAGAAACGGGTACAGCGGGTAACAGAAAAAGAGGGAGAGATTTCGCAGACAATCTATCTTGACGAAAACAGCACATACTACGTAAGGGCTTTGGGGCATACGTCCAATGCCGGAGACTGGTGGAATTACTCTGATCAGATATGCGTCAGCACAAATTCCGTAGACATATCCGGCCTGCCTGTCGAAGCCACAGCCAAAGGAGTGTCCGCTACTTCTGCCATACTTGATTGGTCGTTTCCTCCTGTCGTTGAGGCTGCCAGAATGAGATATATGGACAGTGACGGAGAGTCTGTTGACAGAACCATACCTATTTCGTCAGTCGCCTGGGTGGCCGGCCTTCTCCCCGGACAAGAAAACGAAGTCACGGTAAACCTTATTGGAGGCGGTGTTGCCGGCCCTGACAACATACTGAAAATAAAGACTGGAGCTATGTCTGATGTCTATATGGATGACAATGCTGACCCGTATTGGTTCGATGTAAACATGAAATATTCGATGTCAAGATATTTTGCCGAACTATGGGCTCCGCAACAGGATCCGGGATGGGCGACGAGCGCGTTCCGCCATGAATTTTTTGACTGGTGGAGAGCCGGAGGCATAGTGCCGAACCACAATAATCTGCCTCTGAACAGCGAAATGTCCGAAATAACGGAACTTTCCGTATATGGAAACATAACTTCTCTGCTCGACCTTCTTCCTTGCATAAATATAGAGGTCCTGCATATCCTTCCCGGCGACGACCTGTTCTCTACTGGAGAGGCTATCAGCCCCGATACGGACCTGTCGCCATTGTCTGCCCTGAAAAAACTTAAGACGGTGCATCTCGGGGCGGGAATACCTTTGGATGAGGATGATTTCCGGAATGCCGGAATAAGCGACAATGTACAGATAATCAAGGACTGATGAATAAAATAACTTATATTCTCATGGCGATATGCATGTTAGTGTCATGCAGGTCGCTGACTGCAGACCAGGAGGCTGCATATGGTATTGCAGAACGTATTGTACCTGACTATGTACGGAATATCAGGTTCGAAATGCTGGACAAGGACGATAAGGACCGCTTTGAATTGGAGCAGGATGGCAACATGCTGGTAATAAGGGGCAACAATGCAAACTCCATGGCTGTCGGTCTGAATCATTTCTTGAAATATTGGTGTCTTTCCGACGTGTCCTGGTTTGCAGACGACCCTGTTGTCGTTCCCGACAGAATGCCCCGTGTGGAAGGCAAAGTTTCGGAATCTGCGGTGGTAGACAACCGTTTCTTCCTGAACTATTGCACATTCGGCTATACAATGGTCTGGTGGGAATGGAAAGATTGGGAACGGCTCATAGACTGGATGGCCTTGAACGGAATCAATCTTCCTCTTGCCACTACCGGACAGGAGGCGGTATGGAAGAAAGTATGGCTTGAACTCGGTCTTACTGACAGTCAGATCAGCAGCTATTTTACTGGACCGGCCCATTTGCCGTGGCACAGGATGCTGAATCTCGACTATTGGCAGTCCGGAATACCGCAGACATGGCTTGACTCGCAGGTTGAACTGCAGAAAAAGATTATAGCAAGGGAAAGGTCGCTGAACATGCGCCCGGTCCTGCCCGCATTTGCCGGTCATGTCCCGGCAGAATTGGCAGAACTTTATCCGGATGCAAAAATTTCCACTATGAGTCCGTGGGGCGGGTTTGAGGACAAGTACAGAAGCCATTACCTTGATCCGGGCGATTCTCTGTTCAACAAGATTCAAAGACTTTTCATAGAAGAGCAGACCCGGCTTTTCGGGACCGATCATATCTATGGAATAGACCCGTTCAACGAAGTGCAGCCACCATCCTGGGAGCCGGAATTCCTTGCAGATGCAGCAGGGATGATATATGGTTCCGTGGCCGATGTGGACAAAGATGCCGTATGGCTTCAGATGACGTGGATGTTCTATATTGACAGGGCCTTGTGGACCGACGAGAGAATAGAGGCATATCTTGGCGCTGTGCCTGAAGATCGTATGATTCTTCTTGACTATTATTGCGAGAATACGGAAGTGTGGTCTCAGACGTCAAGTTATTACGGCAGACCGTATATCTGGTGCTATTTGGGTAATTTCGGCGGCAATACGATGCTTGCGGGCGATATCGAAGAAGTTTCGGAGCGCATCCGTCGTGTCATGAAGGACGGAGGATCCAATTTCTGCGGCATAGGTTCTACTCTTGAGGCGTTGGATGTCAATCCGTTCATGTATGAGTATGTGTTTGAAAGCGCGTGGACGGGGATGGCAGAAACCGATGACTGGATCTGTGCTCTTGCAGACAGGTATCTTGGCCGGGAGGACGATTTATACCGCGAGACATGGAAACTTTTGGCTGATAGCGTATATACGGCTCCGGCCCATCTTGGACAGGGACCTCTTACCAATGCCCGTCCGTCCTTGGAAGGACATTCCAACTGGACAACCGATCCGTCGTTCTCTTACAGCAATGGCCTTCTTTTCGATGTGTGGAGGAAAATGCTGGATGCCGGACCGTCCGACAGGGATGGTTACGAGTTCTGGATTGTAAATGTGGGCCGTCAGGCTTTGAGCAATCTTTTCATGGATTACAGGGATGAATTTTCGGCGGCAGTGCGCTGCCGTGATTTGGACGGTGCGGCGGAAATGAGAGATAAGATGCTCGGATTGCTTGCCGATATTGATGAACTGGTATCCTGTCATCCGACCTTTTCTTTCGGCCGATGGACCAAGGCCGCATCGATGGCGGGAACTACTCCGGAGGAGTCGGCGTATTTTGTACGTAACGCAAGGACTCTCCTCACGACATGGGGCGACAGGGATCAGAGCCTGAACGACTATGCCAACAGGACATGGTCGGGTTTGGTCTCCGGTTATTATGCCAAGAGGTGGAAGATGTTTTTGGATGCCGCCGTAGGCAGTCTTGAGAGCAGTGTCCTGTTTGACGAGGAAGCGACAGTTGAAAAAATCAAGGATTTTGAAAAGGAATTCGCCACCTCTTCTGCAACTGTATCTGTTCCTGAAGATGCTGATGCCGTTGATGTGGCCGAAAGGTTATATGAAAAATATGTCAAATGAAAAAGATTATGATATGAATATTACCGAAATGTCTATGATTGCAAGTATGTTGGCGTTGGTTTCAGCATTGAATGGCTGTACGCCTGAAATTACAATGGATGGTTCCGGGTTCAGGACCACGAATGTGGATATTGTGTCCGTATCTTCAGATAAAACCGTATATGCGCTTTCTGAAAGCGTCGGAATATCCGCTATGTTGGAAAATGCTTCCGAATATGACCTGAATATAGAAAGTGTCAATGTTGTAGTGAAGAATCTTTCCGATTCCGAGATGCCGGTGGTCGGGACGTCTTCATTTCCGTATGAAGCCAGCTTTGCTTCCGGAGAGCAGCATCCTTTGGAGTTGGACGATGTATTCACGGTGCCTGCAGAAGCTCTTCCCGGTACTGTATATTCTCTTGACCTTGAATTCGTCCTTGAAGAAGGGATTTCAACCTATAGGAGAGGCACTTTCATCAGGGTTGAGCCGGACAAGGAGACGTTGTTGACCTACAGCGTGGACAAGACTGATTATAACGGCTTGGACATCTTTACTTTTAGGGGAGGCATGAGTGCTGAATACGGCGTGACCCAAAGCCTTGCTTCTTTGTCAGGAGGCTTGTCCGGAACATGGAAACAGGGGAATGGAGGCGGTCCGGAACCTGTATATGCAACGGCAGATTTTCTGGAACGTTCTCTTGATTATACGGTGGAGAAATACGAAGAGGTTCTCGGTTCTGAAAATGCTCCGGTAGAGACCGTAGTCATAGGAACAGGAGCTCCGTCAGTAAGTTATCTCTCCACTTCAATGGATGCCGTGTATCTTCCGATACATTTCCTTGTTTCCGCAAATACAGAATATGAAATAGATGCACTCCTGCGCAATGCAGGGTATGACGGATACAGTGCTTATGCTACTTTCGGCTATGATGCGTCCATGACAGGAGTCGGCGTGGCATGGATAAAACTTCTCGAAATGCCTGAACAGTATAAAGATTTTATCCGTCGGCATTCTGTCAAAAATGTAATAGTATATGGAGTGGGAGAAAATGCCTTTGGGGAAACGTATGGCAGGAAGGTGATCCATGACAGTGCCCGGAAGGACTTTTCCCACGGGACAATATACATGCAATATACCGGAGGCGGAACAGAAGGTGATATATCGGCAATAACGGAAAGGATACATGACTACAAAAGCCTGAAACTTTCCGATATGATCCATATCGCAGACTGGGAGAGCGGCGTTACTGATGCCCAGATAAATGCATTTGCATCGGCAGCCAAGGAACTCGGATGTTCTGCATATAGCCTGACGGCTCCTGACGATATGATCTGGATCTATAATATAGCATCTGAATTCCAACTCTGCATGTTGGCGGAAAACAGCGGTTCCATTCCGGCGGAGGGACTTGCCGGGGTATGCTTCAACGAGTATCTCGTATCCCATCCTCTATATGAACTTTATTGCGGGTATGCCCCTTTGCTCTATTGGCAGTTCACGGATCCTGCCGCCACTGCAGGAAGGTGTTTCAATGAACTCAATACCGTAGTCTATAGGTATTTTCCTATGACCGATCTTACGAAAGTGAGATATTTCCTCAATTCAAACTATAATAGGGACAATATTAGGGAGGCCCTTGTTTCCACTTACGGCGTTCCCGGAACATCCGTTTCCGTCAGGGACCAAAGCGATGCGGACATCTGGAATCCGGACAACGGCATGTCGGCCCCTGTGGAGAAGATGGCTGAAGATATAGTTTCGCGTATCGGGATCGAGACTTGGGATACTGCCATGTCTATGATTAAATACATCACAATAGATGATTTGAGGACATTATGCGGATACTATGGCTCGAGCATCAGTTTCGTCGAACACTAATAAACGATATCTGTTATTCGACGATACTGTGTTGGCTTGAGCGACCATCTTCCCGTGGTTCTGGAAGTGAAATGACGACGGGGATCGGACGGCGCGGAACAGGGAGACTTCGCCGGAGCTGCTGCAGATCTATGTAGCGTCAGAAGTTAAGCGCCAGTCCTATTCCGCTGCTCTGGATTCCGAAATTAAGACTGACGGCATTTCCTTTCCGGAACTGGCCGTTGTAGTCGTTTACAATAGTGTTCATCCGGCCTTTCGCTATGCAGAGCGTTGTTGAGCCGGCAATCAGTCCGGCAATTCCCAAAGCGGTCATCCCGAGACCTATAAAAGCGGTTGTATTGACGCATTCAGGGATTACGTCAGGGGTATAAGTCCCCAATGTCAACATTACGGCGATTCCCTGGGAAACTCCGTAGGTCATGCCGTAGATTGCGGCGACTCCGGTAGTCACCAGTCCCACCCCGGTCAGACATCCGCAACCTATAAGAAGACCTCTTCCGGTTTTGAACATTTTAGTGTTCCTGTTCCAGTCATCCACCCGGGAGACGCCTTCTATGTTGCCGAGGACATCGTTTTTCTGCTCGGTTGTCAGTCTTGTCCTGCCGTCGTAGATTTCCGTTCCCCGTCTTTTAAGTTTTCCATACCGGTCAGCCTGTTGTGCCCACGAGAATGAACAAGCGGCTACTATCAGAAACAAGGTTAAAATGATTGGTTTAGTCATGATTTAATGTTTATGTATATTGCAATGTAAATATAAGTACAATTTGTTAATTAACGTGAGTTCGATGAAAAGTTTTCATCGAACACCGCTGGGGAGCAGACGCTTAGTCTGCGACGGTCTCCCGGAGAGGGTCGTGAGCGGTTTATGAGAATGTCCGGTGGACATTCGAAAGCGAGCAGAAAGAGGGTGACGCCCCTTGGTAAGTCGGGAACGGTTTACGAGAATGTCCGGTGGACATTCGAGAGTGAGCAGGGTTGCGAAGCAACTGGGGTTTAAGACAAAGGGATTTCGCAGAAATCCTTAACGGCGGTTCGACGAATCCTCTGGTGCTGAGTATAATAAATTCGTCGAACTGACGTTAATTATGATGCCGGCAGAATGTTTACGGGAAATAAAAAGGGAAACAGGGAAATAGAGATGAAGAAAATTTGACGATATTGTAAAAATAGGTATCTTTGAAAGATAATTGCCTAAAAAAAGCGGCATAAAACAGAAATTTAGTAATAACCATAATCATGAAATCAAAAATTGCAGAAAAATTCAGGACCCTTTTCGGCAAAGACGGAGAATTCTTTGCTTCCGCAGGAAGAATCAACCTTATAGGTGAACATACGGACTACAACGGAGGATTCGTTTTCCCTGGAGCAGTTGACAAAGGCATCATCGCAGAAATCATGCTCAACGGGACAGATAAGGTATGTGCCTATTCAATTGACATAGACGAATATGTGGAATTCGGCCTCAACGAGGAGGATGCTCCTACGCAGAGTTGGGCAAGGTACATATTCGGCGTGTGCCGTGAAACCGTGAAGAGGGGAGGCAAAATCGGAGGATTCAATACCGTATTTGCAGGAGATGTTCCGATCGGCGCCGGAATGTCGTCTTCCGCAGCATTGGAGAGCACTTTTGCGTTCGCCCTGAATTATCTGTTCAACCTCAAGATAGACAAGTTTGAACTTGCACGCATCGGTCAGGCTACCGAGCACAACTATTGCGGCGTGAAATGCGGCATCATGGACCAGTTCGCATCCATTTTCGGAAAGAAGGGCAATCTTATCCGTCTTGACTGCAAGACTATGGAATACAAATATTTTCCGTTCAATCCGGAGGGCTACAGGCTTGTGCTGCTGGATTCTGTAGTGAAGCATGAACTGGCTTCATCCGCATACAACAAGAGGCGTGAGTCCTGCGAGCGCGTGACTGCAGCCATAAGGAAGAATCATCCTGAAGTGGAATACCTCAGGGATGCAAAGAGGGAATGGCTCAATGAGGTAAAGGCGGACATTACAGACGAGGACTGCAAGAGGGCTGAATATGTCATCGAAGAGGTGCAGCGTGTGCTTGACGTGTGCGATGCTCTCGAAAGGGGAGACTACGAGACCGTGGGCCAGAAGATGTATGAAACCCATTACGGCATGAGCAAACTCTATGAAGTAAGTTGTGAGGAACTGGATTTTCTCAACAATGTGGCAAAGGAATGCGGCGTGACCGGTTCAAGAGTGATGGGCGGTGGTTTCGGAGGCTGCACCATCAATCTCGTGAAGGATGAAATATACGATTCGTTCATCGAAAAGGCAAAGGCTTCGTTCAAGGAGAAGTTCGGACATGAGCCTAAAGTCTATGAAGTCGTAATCAGCGACGGCGCAAGAAAACTCGACTGATTATCAGCCTCAGGGTATTATAGCCTTTCGCAGACAAAAAAACGAGCTTGGAATTATCGGTTTCCAGGCTCGTTTTTGTTTGTCTTAAGAAGAACCATAGGTCGGATAAACCTTGTCATTTTATGATGGTCGCAATCCACTCCTGGTCAATTTTCGGAAACAGCCCTTTGGGCGCGATGTCAGGATTCCGGCTGAGGATGCCGAGCGAATCCTCATAGACGTTGAAGCCTACGTTGAGGCTCATCATCCGGCCGTCGGAAGGATATATGAACACTATGTGTTTTGTTTCCCCGGTTTCTTCGATACGATGGAAATGGAACGGAACGCCGGCGATGCTTTCGGCGGCAGGCCCGTTCTTGGAAACGAGCTCCATTTTCGTGACGTATTTGCAGATTTCAAGGGCCATGTCGTCGAGTCCAGCGTCGAAAATCAGGATTTTTTCGATCAGTGCCCCTGTATCCTTGACACGTCTCAGGACGTAGTCACCCATTGCCTTGGTATGATTGGCAATGGCCTGCATCTGAGATTCGGGAAGGTCCCCCTCCGGAAGAAGCCATATCATAAGCCGGGATGCCGGATCATGGTAGAGCGTTTCATATTTGGCCAGATTTTTCTGACCGCAGTGCGGGCATTCCCAGATGAAGAGGGAGCCGTTTTTGAGCCTGTCCTTCAGTTCCGGATTTTCCGAAGTATTGATGCTTCTATAGACAGTTATCCTGTTCTGTGTCCCGCATTTGCTGCACGGGGCAATCGCTTCTGCTGTAATCGACATCTTATTCTGTATTAAGAGACGCCGAAGATACGTAAAAATTAGGTATTTCGCAGAAATTATTATCTTTGAACCCCATTTTATAAACTGCTACGATTATGAAAAAATGGCTAAAACAGTTTACGTCAGAGGATTGGATAATTGTATTCGCAGGAGCAATAATCCTTGCCCTTGCTGCAATTTTCCCGGGATCCATGCCTGAAATGCCGAAAACGCTTTCCTCATGGTCTGACTGGCTTTCTGCCGGCTATATGTTCCTTTTTGTACTGATCCTCACTTATGTGACTTCCGCCGTCCTGGGCCGCCCGCTGAAATGGATATTCCCTTCTCTTTTGGTAATTTTCGCCCTCACGTTGGGAGCGCAGCTCATAGCCTCCGTTCCTGTCATCAAGGAATACGGGTTCGAGCCGGTCTTCTTCGCCGTTATATTCGGTCTTGTCCTCAGCAACTGTTTCCGGCTTCCCGAATGGCTCAAGTCTGCAGTACAGAGCGAATTCTATATCAAGATAGGCATCATCTGCCTCGGTTCCACAATTCTTTTCGGGGAAGTGATGAAGTCCGGGGCCTACGGACTTGCACAGTCGCTGATTGTGGTGTTTACCGTATGGTATATGGCATTCTGGATAGGGAAGAAGATGAAGATAGACCCTGAAATGGGCACTATGCTCGCCAGTGCGGTATCCATCTGCGGCGTTTCGGCGGCAATCGCCACATGCGGAGTGATCAAGGGTGACAACAAGAAATTGTCCTACGTGGTTTCGCTCGTCCTCATTGTGGCGATTCCGATGATGTACCTTCTTCCATGGCTTGCGGACCTTATGAATCTTCCGCAGGAAGTGACGGGAGCATGGCTCGGAGGTACGATAGATACGACAGGCGCAGTTGCCGCATCCGGCGCACTCGTTGGAGAAACTGCAGAAAAGACGGCAATCATCGTGAAGTCTTCGCAGAACGTCCTGCTCGGAATAGCGGCCTTCGTAATATCCCTCATGTGGTCCTATCAGAAGAAGGACAATGTGGAAAAACCTACGGCGTCGGTAATCTGGGACCGGTTCCCGAAATTCGTGGTCGGCTTCATCCTCGCATCCCTTGTATTCAGTTTCTGCTTCGAACCTGAGGCGGCAAAGGAAGTCGGCAAGGTCACGAAAGGATTTCAGAACACCCTGTTCAGCATAGCCTTTGTCTGCATAGGACTCGAAACGAGATTCAGTGAAATATTCGGGAAAGAGAACCGCAAACCGTTGAAAGTCTTTCTGCTGGCTCAGACATTCAACATAATTGTCACGCTGATGGTGGCCTATGCCATATTCGGCGTCATCAAGCCGCATTTTTCATAAACATAAATACAATACCATGGACAATTCTGACTTGATAAAGACCTCAAATGACGGGCATGGCCTTGCGTACCCGGGCTTTTCCGTCGTCCTGATGCAATTCTTCTCCATCGGCTCAGACCGGAGATTCGACGAAAAGACAGCCTGTGCCACAGGCATGCTGTCCTTCAGGGACAAGAGCATAGACCATCTTATTTTCATCATGAAGGATGAGGACAGGGACAAGATGAAACGCTATAAGGTGGAAGGATTTGACTTCGAACTGAATCTCGATGAACCATACGGGATCCGCATGTGGGGACATGTTGAGGTTGAGACTCTTATCCTTTTTGACTATGCCGTGTCGGTGACCTATCGTTTCGTATTCGACGACAAATTGTGCCATCTGTCCCGTCCGGCCGCCACGGACCATATAATAGCCCTGCTTTCATCCCATTTGAGTGCGGAACACTGGAGCAGGAATTCGGGAGAGGAGGAAACTAACATAAATCTTGAACTTTCCGACTTTATCGTCAGCAATTGTCCTCTGGGAGAGGACGGTACACCGTTGTCCGAAAAGGAATCCGGCATACTGCTTGACGGTTGCGGAAGAGCCTTTGACACAATCAGCGAACGCTATAAGAACTTTGTCGTGCACCGGTGTTCTGTATGCAAGAATACCGGCGAAAGTAACGGACGGAAGCATAAGGATATCTTCAAGAACAATTCATACAGGGATTTCCATTATG
Source organism: uncultured Bacteroidales bacterium (assembly GCA_944326375.1). Classification (GTDB taxonomy): domain Bacteria; phylum Bacteroidota; class Bacteroidia; order Bacteroidales; family UBA932; genus Cryptobacteroides. Next base: position 17,939 of record CALVDU010000008.1, read on the forward strand.
CCATGGTTGACATTTGGGAAAATGTGCAGCACCCTCTCGAAGACGGGACGGACCTCTTTTCCAACACCCGGAAAGACCGGCTCACGGAAGAACAGATAATAAACCACATCAAGAACTGCCATAAGGAGGAACTCATAGGTCTGATGTCCCTTTATCCGGGGGAATGGCCTTACAGGGATCCGGAAGCATACGAAGATGTATGCGGAAGGAACATCGCAATCGATACTGACGACCTTGTTCTCGTGAATTCCAATGTCAATGTTGTAATAGGCACGTACGGACGGCGCGGCATGGATTCTCCGGTCAACTGGGCAGAACATCTTGAGGAACGCAACAAGTATCATGTTTCCTGGCCGGAATATCTGATGATTCTGGAAATGGTGATTGCCAAGAAATTCATCATCGACTGCATGAAAGAGGAACTCATAGCGGCGACTCTTGACACTTCGCGCAAGTCATCATCGGATCTTATCGCACATAATGCCGAACTGAGCATGAAACTGTCGAGGATGGTGCTCCAATTGGACGTTGTAAAATATTCCAAGTTCACTTCGCACAAAGTGATGTTCGACAGGACTACCGAAAGGCTTGAAATAGAAAAGGACATGGATCAGCTGGTCCGTCTTATGGACATCGTGGACAACAGCCTGCAGAACTTGAGTGACTACAAGTCCATGAAATCCGACTTCGTGCTGAACTTCATACTTGCGTTGATTTCTGTCGCTTCCACATTCGAAATCTTGTTTCAGGACATCGACATGCCGTTCCTTGAATATGTCGGGCTGAGTTCGAACACGAGTGCGGCAATTCTCGTATGGGCAGTCGCAGCCGTGACATTTTTCGGAATCCTGCTCGTGCTGGTCAATGCCTTCAAGAAAGTATATGAAAAGATGAAAAACTGGTTTGGAATATGAACGGAAAAGTTACGGAGGTCGTTGAAAATGACCTGAAAGTGTTGTCGGACATGTTCTGGGCGCACATTTCTTCAGACCCTGACTACATATCACACGGGGAAATGCAGATGGGTGTCGGTGTGGCTGCCGTAGAGGACGGAAAACTGTCCGGAAGGCCTGCTCCTGACGGAAAGGCAATGTGGGACAAATACATAATGTCCAAGTTCCGTTCGGAAGACGCTGCGGTCATGAAGTTTGAATGCGACGGAAAAATTGCAGGTTTTTGTGTTGCCGAAATCATGGAAGACGGGGCGGAGCCTTTCGGGATGGTATGCGACGTGCTCGTGGACAAGAACCACCGGGGACAGGGCGCAGGAGGAATCCTTCTGGACGCTGCGGTATCATGGCTGCGATCTAAAGGGGTCTCCGGGATTTATCTTGAATCAGGCAAAAACAACGCTTCTGCCCACAAATTTTTCGAAAAGCGCGGATTCAGGCACATTTCGGACATATTCAGATTGCTCTGAAGTCCGTCTTGTCAGAATGAAATGCTGAAAGTAGGGGCGACATGATGTTTCGCCCCGTTTCCTAGCCTGCCCATCAGGGTACCTCCGTTGTAGGAATACGTCACGCCGAATTGCATCGGGAACGAGAGTTTCAGGAAGTTTCCGAATTCTATGGCAAGCGAGGCACCTGCGGACCACAGCCTGTCCTTTCCGAACAATGTGATGTCGAAGTGAGGTGTCAGGATTCCGCGTTTCACATAGAAGAGCCTCCATATCCGGAAATCCCCCATCCAGAACGGGATGGCATATTCGGCCGTGAGTTTTGCGGCTGCCGCCGAGCCGGCGGTATAGGTCAGCAGCGAAGTCTGCGAATTAAGGCCGTGCGGCAGAATGTTCACCCGTTCGGCAGCGAACATTGCCGAGTTGCGGAAAAGCTGGTGCCGGTAGAGGGCGGTCAGCCTCAATCCCTGAGTCCCTGTGATGCCCGGAAGATAGCCGTAAGCATAAAGGTATGCCGACGATGTCAGGAAGTTGGATAATCCCGGACTCGTGTAACCGCCGGCCTCGATTCCGATTCCGAGGTCAGGATATACTTCCGAATGTGCGGAATTCATTATTGTATAGAACCTCAATGCTCCTGAAAGAGTCTGCTGCAGGACCTTTTTCCCTGTCGACTGGCCTGTCACGACGGCGACGTTTTTCTGGGTTTCAGGGTCTCTGAACACGTCTGCACTGTAAATCCCGGTGTCGAAGGTATCGTTGCTTATGCTGTAAGAAATCTGCGGGATCAAGCCTCGTGACCATCCTCCGGAAGAGAAGTTGAACGGGATATAGACCGACAATTCTCCGCTGAAGTTCGGTGCGGATCTTTGTGCGGACTGCATGGCCGTCATGGAAAATGCCTTGTCGTAGACATAGTTTATCACGCTTGTGCCCGTTGCGGCCCTGTCATTGAAGTCTATTTTCGCTTCTATGACGGGATAGAGTCCGGCGTATGTGAGGTCGAGGTGTCCGGAATGTCTCCATTTGCTCCTGTTGTCGGGGTCGGGATGTGCCGAATAGCCGATCTGTCCGTAAAGGGTCCCGAGCCTGTCCTGGAAGAGGCCTGTGGCCCCGAGTGATACCATTTCGTAGAAATAGTCATAACTGAGGTTGGAGATGTTGTCATAACTGAAGTAGAACGGTGCCCAGGAGTGAAAATTGAAACTGTTTGGAAATTTCCTGTATTTCTTCTGTTCCGAAATCCTGACGGATGCCGTATCCGTTTCGCCGTGGCCTTTTGATGCGGCCAACCGCTTTTCCTGTTCGCTGAGCCTGTCGGCAATGACATATCTGTACCATGTCCCGAAATCGACTTCCTCGTTCAGCAGGGAATCGGCATTTATACGCACGAGCCTTTTCCCGTTGAGGTCGTCGACGGAACAGATGAGCCAGTCTTCATCTTCGGAAAATGTGAAATCGGCTCCTCCGTATCTGAGGGATGTCTTTCTGAACACCTTTCCGTCTTCGGGATCCATCATATACATTTCGTTCGTACCTGTCCTGTCGGAAGTGAACATCAGGCAGTCGTCATGAGTGCCGAAATTGAATATCATTACAGGAGTCGGCGCAAGCACCGTTTCCCATTCGTATTCCGAGCCGTCGGGTTCATAAGGGATTTCGGCGTGGTGATGCATGGCGTGCTCCATGTCATGTCGGTTGAGATGGCTCACGTCGAGGGTATAGATTCCGTATCCTGATTCCGAGACGCAGGTGGCGTATATCCTGTGGTCGAGCCATGCGGATTCCACGAGCTGGAGGGAATCCGGCAGCCTGAATGAAATTTCCTTTGCACCCGTCATCCCGTTCAGCACCGTAAGGTGTGACCTTCCGTCATCCGAATATTCGGTCACCGCTATATGTCCTTCCGTCGGCGACGGATTCGGGTTGAACATCTTTCCTTTGTGCGTTATGTTCCTTTTGCGCCCTGTCTCGAGGTCCAGGGAGCGGATTACGGAATTGTATTTCTGCGACCATCTCACATCCGGCACGGTCTCGCTCCAGATGATTTTGTCCAGTCCCGGAGACCAGTAGAGCATGCCCACTTCGCTTCCGAATGTCCCGATGACTTTCTCTTTCCCGTCCGGGCCTATTCTGACGAGCCTCCGCCCTTTTCTGAAACTCTCTTTCAGCGAATAGAGATTGTCTTCTATGACGAGGTTGTCGGTATATTCGGTATAGTTCCCGACCATGTGCCCTACATCCGTATGTGACAGGAAGGGTGCACGCCGTTCCATGTCTTCGTCCCAGATTTGTTTCTGTTCGGAAATTGCGTAATTCGCTGCAGTGTAGAAATTCTTTTCTCCAGTGAGCCTGCGGGTCACATTGTTTTTTGCGTTCAGGTCGTAGGGCCTTTTGGCGAAATGTCTGAAAAGTTCTCCCGAGAAGTCGGGGATGTCGTAGGTGTACCTCATGTTGCTCAGGAGCAGATAACCGAAAGCATAACGGTCCGGAGCATAGTATCTGTATGAGCCGTAGGCCCATTTGTCGTAGTTGCGGAAATCACCGCAGTCGAACGCTATCCTGTAATAGTTGAGAAAATCTGCGGTACGGCCTCTTCCGGAGTTGCTCAATGCCGTTTCCGCCACGACAGCATCTCCTTCGAGAAGCCATCTGTTCGGGTAAATCCCGGAAAGCAGGCCGTCGAACATTTCTCCGAACACATATTTGAACGGACGGAACCAATGGCTGAGCCCGAACTGCATCTGTGCGACATGTCGGGACTCGTGGATGGAAAGCATCGTTGTCCACGGCATCGGTTCGGGATTGTAGCCCTGCGGGGTCGTGTACAGGTCCATCCTTTTAGGTGCCCATGCGACCGAACCGTTGGAATTGGCGTTGAAGGCATGGAGGACGACGGGCATCTTTGCCGACATCATTTCTCCCGGGGCGTAGTTTACGCTTTCGGATACGGGAATCCTGTATTTTTCAAGGTTCATGGCGTATGACCTTGCCAGGGAATCCAGCCCTCTCGGATATATTATCCTGTAGTTCGGACTTTCTATGAACGACCATCTGACCGATGCCGGATTCGTGCCGGGAAGATAAAATTGTGCGGCGGCGAAAACGGGGAAGAGCATCAGTACGCAGAGAGCGAAAAACAACCTTTTCGTATATGTCATTTCTGTGCAGTTGCGATATTTCGGCAAATCTAATATAAATTTGCTTTATTTGAAGTCCGTATTGGAGAAAAAATCACGGATTCTATCGATTCTTAATGATTTATAGGAATATTATTGATTTATTTGTTATTTTTGCCGCTGATCTGAAACGAAATAAACTACAATATGCAGATTGTACTACAAATCTTTACCTTGCTGGGCGCATTGGGTATGTTCCTTTATGGAATGACCCTGATGAGCGAAGGTCTGCAGAAGGCGGCAGGAGACAGGCTCAGGTCGTTTCTTTCGTCAATGACCTCTACCCCTTTCAAGAGGGTGCTTACCGGACTGCTTATAACCGCCATAATTCAGTCATCGAGTGCGACCACGGTAATGGTCGTAAGTTTCGTGAATGCCGGACTGCTCTCCCTTGCCAACGCCATAGGCGTCATAATGGGTGCGAACATCGGAACCACGGTAACGGCATGGCTCATTTCCATACTCGGATTCAAGGCTGACATTTCAGTGATTTCCATCCCTCTGATGGCGCTCGGCTTCATCTTCTCCGTATCCAAAAAGAACAAGAACAAGAATATCGGGGAATTCATCATCGGATTTGCCCTTCTGTTCCTCGGTCTGTCTTTCCTGAAGAATTCTGTCCCGGACCTGAGCGACAAGCCGGAAGTCCTTGCGTTCCTTCAGCAGTGGACCGGCTACGGGTTCGGTTCGGTGCTCATCTTCCTGCTCATAGGTACCCTGCTCACGATAGTGCTCCAGTCATCGAGTGCAACCATGGCCCTGACTCTGGTAATGGTCAATTTCGGCTGGATTCCGTTCGAGATGGCTGCAGCCATGGTGCTCGGAGAAAACATCGGTACGACGATTACTGCAAACATAGCGGCAGCGGTGGCGAACGTCTCTGCGAAACGCGCTGCTCTGGCACATACTGTCTTCAATGTCTTCGGAATAATCTGGGTATTGGCCATATTCAGGCCATTCCTTTCGCTGGTAGGGCTGATAGTGGAGGCTATGGGTTTCCCGAATCCGATGAAGGCGGACTATACGGTCATAAGCAGCAATCCGGACTCTGCGACTGCCCTCCAGACGTCCGCCTTGTACGGGGTGTCTATGCTGCATACCCTGTTCAATTTGTGCAATACCTTGATTCTTATATGGTTTGTCCCTGTGATCGAAAAAGTGGTCACATGGATTATAAAAAGCCCTGCCGGAGAGGAGGAAGTGTTCCGCCTGAAGTTCATCCAGGGAGGCCCGTTGAGCACTGCCGAACTTTCTCTTGACGAGGCTGACCACGAGATAGTCCATTTCGCCGAAATCTGCCGCAAGGGATTCGGGTATGTCAGGGCTGCCATAAACGAACAGGACACCGACAAGTTTGAGGAATTGAACGGGAAACTGATAAAATACGAGGAGATAACGGACCGGATAGAATTCGAGATCGCCTCATATCTCAATGAAGTTTCCAGGTCGGAACTCAGCGATGATTCAGGTGCCCGCATCAAGTCGATGTACAAGATAATCGGGGAAATGGAAAGCCTCGGAGATTCCGGGGAGGCCATAGGCCGCATGCTCCAGCGCAAGAATGTGCACGGGAAGGCATTTGACGAAGCCATGATCAAAAGGCTCAACAAGATGCTTGACCTCGTTGACACGGCATACGTCGCCATGATCGACAACCTGAAGAACAATTCGCTTTCCGACATTTCCAATGCAGTGGATGCAGAGTACAACATCAACGAATACAGGAACACGCTGCGGGAGGAGCATATCGTCAATCTCGAAAGCAACAACTACAACTACCAGACAGGAGTATTCTATATGGATGTAGTGTCCGAACTGGAGAAAATGGGTGATTTCATCATAAACATTTCGCAGGCGGAACTCGAAGAGGAGGGCAGATGAGACGGTTTGCACTGATAGTGTTGGCGGCAGCCATGCTGGTTTCGTGCCGTCAGAAAAAGGCGGAGGATTTCCAGCCTGTGAGTTTTCCAATGACTGCGGTGCCGGCAATGGTGTCCGACAGGGAAGAGAAACTGGAATACGTTGCTGCACATTATTGGGATGATTTCATGGATTCCTGCGGAAAACTGCCGTGTACTCCGGAACTTGTGAACGGAGTAAGGAAGGCTGATGTGGAACAGGCTTTTGCCAACTATCTGTTCATTCTCGATGCCGTGCCTTTTGCCGATGCAGAAAAATCCGTGTCTGCCCTTTTTGCCAGGATAGAGTCCTGCGAGAAGTCCGACACATCTTCCAACGTTTTCGAGTCCATCGCGGCATTTGCCGAAAAATATCTGTACGAGCCGAATTCTCCTGCGCGTAACGAGGATCTGTATCTGCCTTTCGTGTCGGGAATGGCTGCGAGCAGTCTTGTCCCTGAGGAAAAGAAGACGGCGTACGCCCATGACGCAAAAATGTGCTCGCTGAACAGGACAGGTACAAAGGCCGCGGACTTCATTTTCAGCGACAAGTACGGGAAATCATATTCCCTTTACGGCATCAAGGCTGAATATACACTTCTGTTTTTCAGCAATCCCGGATGCCAGGCATGCAAGGAAATCATTGATGTGCTGGCCAATGAACCGGAGATTTCAGGACTTGTGAAGGACGGCCGTCTTGCCGTGCTCAACATCTACATAGACAGCGACCTGAAGGAGTGGTACGAGTATATGCCGATATACCCTGAGGAGTGGTACAACGGCTATGACCCTAATTCAATCATCCGTGACGACCTGCTCTACAATGTGAGGGCTATCCCTTCCCTGTATCTTCTCGATGCCGACAAGAAGGTCATCCTGAAGGATGCCCCGCAGGAAAAGGTTTTTGCGTATCTTTCGGCTATTTGACATACATAAAGCAGGGCGGCCTTGTGGGCCGCCCCAATAATGTTAAAAGTTCTGTTTATAGAGAAACTGAACAGAGTTCAGCACCTATGCGATGTACAGCGTCGAGGATTTTTCGTATTGTCCGTTCCCCTGGATATGACGAGCCGCTTTTATACTGCCTCATTTTTATCGGATATTTTGCAACCAGAGACGGTTAAAAAGCATTGTCAATACACGAATCTCAAAATTTTTTCTTTGAAAATCTGCACGAATCTCAAAATTTTTTGCCGAAAATACGCGGTAATCTCAAAATCTGTCCGGTCAATCTTACCCAAAACTGTCAGTGTCCCTTTGATTGATTTAATGTTTCCGCTTATAAAAGATATGACGGAGCAAAAACGAATTATAATTTGCCAAATCTTCGAAATTTTCCTGGATTTGGCAATTTATGTGGATTATTTGTACTATTTTTGTAAAGCAAAATTCGCTTGTTATGATAATCGGACGGAAAGAAGAGCAGAAAATATTGCTTTCGGCAGCACAGTCGGAGTATTCGGAATTGATAGCAGTCTATGGTCGCAGGCGCGTAGGCAAGACATATCTTATTCGTGAAACTTTTGGCTATAAGTTTACATTCCAGCACACAGGTTTGGCCAACGCCAGGACCAAAGACCAACTGTTCAGTTTTGCCATTTCACTTCGGGATGCCGGTTACGACGATTGTCCGACGCCGCAATCGTGGCTGGAGGCATTCAGCCTGTTGTCTCACTTTTTGAAAAACTCGACAGATGAGAAGAAAATCATCTTCCTTGACGAACTTCCGTGGATGGACACTTCCCGTTCAAATTTCTTTTCTGCTTTTGAACACTTCTGGAACGGCTGGGCATCAGCCCGCAAGGATATTGTCCTGATTATATGCGGATCTGCTACTTCATGGATTATCAACAAGGTAATTAACGACCATGGCGGACTTCATAATCGTGTGACGCAGCGTATTGCCCTTCAACCGTTTACTTTGAAGGAGTGCGAAATGTTCGCCCAAAGCAAGGGGCTTGAAATGAACAGATACCAAATTGCTGAATGCTATATGGTATTGGGAGGCATACCGTTTTATTGGAACTTGCTTGAAAGAGGCCTTAGTCTTGCCCAAAATATCGACAGGCTTTTCTTTGCCAGGAACGGTAAATTGGTAAATGAGTTTGACTTGCTATATGCTTCGTTGTTCAAGTCACCGGAACAATACATAGATGTCGTAACTGTTCTTGGCAGAAAAAAGGCCGGCATGACCCGTGAAGATATTATAACAGCAATCGGCAAACCGAGCAACGGCGCATTGAGTAAAGTGCTTGATGAACTGGAGTACTGCGGATTAATACGGAAATACAGTGGCTATGGAAAAAAGACAAAGCAGGCAATCTATCAATTGGTCGACAACTATACGCTCTTTTATTTCAAGTTTATCCGGCAAAACAAGAACAATGATGAGCATTTCTGGTCGGCATCTATAGATTCTGCAATGCATCGTGCGTGGAGTGGATTGGCTTTTGAGCGTCTGTGTATGGCTCACATTCAGCAAATCAAGGCTGGATTGGGTATTTCCGGCGTGCTGAGCAACGTCTATTCATGGAGAAAAGAGGCGGATGAAAATGGTGAAGGTGTGCAAATTGATTTGCTGATAGACCGCAATGACCAGGTCGTTAATATCTGCGAAATGAAATACTCTTTGTCGGAGTTTTCTATCGATGCTGAATACGAACGTAACCTGCGCAACAAAAAGAGTGCGTTCATTGAGGCGACAAATACCCGTAAGGCTGTGCATATTACTATGGTAACGACCTATGGAATTCGTCAGAACTCTCACTCCTGGATTGTGCAAAATGAGATAACATTGGAGGATTTGTTTGTATAGCGGGCAAAATATGGTCTTCGGTTTTTCCTGTTGCAGATAGGCGTTAATTTTTTAACTTTGCAGGATATGTGCGGTGCGGGTGCGCCGCAGACTTTTACGCATAATCAGTTGTTTTATGGACATCATCAGGGAAATTTGGGGCAGCACTGCCGACGGCAGGGAAATTATCCGCTATACGCTTACCAATTCATCGGGAGCGTCCGTCTCCCTCAGCAACATAGGGGCTGGAATAGTGTCTGTCCTCGTTCCGGACAAGGACGGGAACATGGCTGATGTGGCTCTCGGCTACAAGAATCCTCTCGACTATTTTGCGGACGGTCCTTGCCTGGGCAAAGTGCCGGGACGCTATGCCAACAGGATAGCAAAAGGCAAATTCACGCTTGACGGAAAGGAATACGAACTTCCTGTGAACAACGGTCCGAATCATCTTCACGGCGGTCCTGAGGGATTCCAGAACAAGATATGGGAAAGCCGGATCGAAAACGACGGCGTGGAATTCATGTATTGCGCCGAAGACGGCGAAATGGGCTATCCCGGTGCAGTGAAGGTTGTCGCAAGGTATGAATGGAGCGAGGAAAACGAATTGAGGCTCACGTTTACGGCCGAATCTGAGGCTCCTACTGTCATAAACCTTACGAACCACGCATATTTCAACCTTGACGGGGAAGGCAGCGGCTCCGTGCTCGACCATGAACTGCGCCTGAACGCATCAGAATATCTGCCTACTGACGAGACGCTTATCCCTACGGGGGAGAGCGAGCCTGTGGCCGGAACGCCTATGGACTTCGTTACGGCTAAGAAGATAGGAAGGGACATAAAGGCTGATTTCCCTGCACTCAAATACGGCAAGGGCTACGATAACTGCTGGATAATTGACGGTGCTGAAGACGGTGTCATACAGGAGGCTGCCGAATTGTATTCTGCACGCAGTGGTCGTGTGCTGACCATTTATACTACCCAGCCCGGAATACAGGTCTATACGGGCAACTGGCTTGCAGGATGTCCCGAGAGCAAGAGCGGAAAGGCGTATGCCGATTACGACGGCGTGGCTATGGAATGCCAGAAGTTTCCGGATTCTCCGAATGAGCCTGACTATCCGTCAACGGTGCTCCGTCCGGGAGAAATTTACGAGGAAGCAATCATTTGGGCATTTTCTGTAAGGCAGTAAGGGAATTTTTATGCAGCAATATCTCGACCTTTTGAGGCATATCCGTGAAAACGGAGTGATGAAGGAAGACCGCACTGGAGTGGGTACGCAGAGCATTTTCGGATATCAGATGAGATTTGACCTCAGCAAAGGCTTTCCTCTGCTCACGACCAAGAAAGTGCACCTCAAGTCCATAATATATGAACTCCTGTGGTTCATTTCAGGAGACACCAACATCCGTTATCTCAAGGAGCACGGAGTGTCCATTTGGGATGAATGGGCAGACGAGAACGGGGATTTGGGGCCTGTCTACGGGCATCAGTGGCGCAGTTGGCCTACTCCCGACGGAAAGACAATCGACCAACTTTCGAATGTGGTCTCAATGCTGAAAAACAATCCCGATTCGCGCAGGATGATAGTGTCTGCGTGGAATGTGGCAGAAGTTGACAAAATGGCTCTGCCTCCATGCCACACCCTTTTCCAGTTCTATGTGGCTGACGGGAGGCTTTCATGCCAGTTGTACCAGCGCAGTGCGGACGTGTTCCTCGGAGTGCCTTTCAACATCGCTTCGTACGCCCTGCTGACCATGATGATGGCGCAGGTCTGCGGCTATGAACCGGGGGATTTCGTGCACACGACAGGTGACACCCATATATATCGCAATCATTTTGAGCAGGTTGCGCTCCAGCTTTCCCGTGAACCGAGACCGTTGCCGACGATGAGGATAAATCCGGAGAAAAAGGATATTTTCTCCTTTGAATATGAGGATTTTACGTTGGAGGGGTATGATCCTTGGCCGGCAATCAAAGCCCCCGTTGCCGTCTAATCATTCTGCTCCAAAATAACGATGAACTATGAATATAATAGCGGCAGTCGCCGACAACGGCGCAATAGGCAAGGACAATGCACTCCTGTGGCATATTTCCGAAGATATGAAATATTTTCGGAGCCTGACCACGGGCGGCACCGTAATCATGGGACGCAAGACCTACGAGTCCATAGGACGGCCTCTGCCGAAACGCAGGAACATCGTGATTTCCCGGACCATGACCCCGGCAGAGGGTGTGGAAATTGTGCCATCGCTAGAAGAAGCACTCCGGGCATCCCAAACGGAGCCCCCAGTCGTCTCGACTGAAGCGGAGAGACCTGCACATCAGGACGGGCAGGTCTTCGTCATCGGCGGCGGCGAAATCTACCGACAGGCCATGGAATTTGCCGACAGGCTTTATATCACGCATGTACATATATCACCCGAGAATGCCGACACATTCTTTCCTGAAATCTCCCCAGACAAATGGAAAGAAGTGCAGCGGTCAGAAACGAAAACAGACCCCGAATCCGGAATCCGGTTTGAGTTCGTGACCTACGCAAGACCGGCAGACGCATAACCCCGCTAAATTATTATAAAACAACTTGACAATCAATATGGAACGAGAAAATTTCGGAAACCGTTTCGGCGTGCTTGTTGCCATGGCCGGCTCTGCCGTAGGACTTGGTAATCTTTGGAGGTTCCCTTACCTTGTAGGTTCGTACGGAGGTGCAGCCTTCATCTTCGTTTACATCATCTTCGCCTTCATTCTTTGTCTTCCTATTCTTATTTCGGAAGCCATTGTCGGCAGACGCAGCCGCTCCAATGCCTATGGAGCGTTCAAGAAACTCGCTCCCGGCACCAAATGGAAATGGCTAGGGGCGGTTTCTGTGTTCACTCCGATAATAGTCGTCTCTTATTACAGCGTCATCGGAGGATGGTCTCTCGAATATTTCTTCAAGGCGTGCACATTCAGTTTTACCGGAGGGACGACACAGTCGGAACTCGGGAGCATGTTCGATAATTTCATCACTTCCGTCTGGGCACCCCTTTTCGGGCACACTCTCTTTCTCCTGCTTACGGGCATTGTTATCATAGCAGGAGTCAAGAGCGGAATCGAGAAATTCGGCAAGATAATGATGCCGCTCCTGTTTGTCCTGGTGATAATCATGGCGATACGCTCGATGACCCTGCCCGGGGCCACGGAAGGGCTTGTCTACCTGTTCAAGCCGGATTTTTCAAAGATAGACGCTTCCGTATGCTCCGCAGCATTGGGGCAGGCTTTCTTTTCCCTCTCCCTCGGTGTGGGTACGATGCTCACATACGGTTCCTACATAAAGAAATCTGAAAATCTTGCCGCGTCGTCAACCTATACTGCGGTGGCGGATTTCCTGTTCGCCATGATAGCCAGTTGCGCAATCATGCCTGCCGTGTTCGCCTTCGGACTGAATCCGCAGGAGGGCCCCGGATTGGTCTTCCAGACATTGCCGTTCATCTTCTCAAACATGACGATGGGAGGAATTATCGCCATAATCTTTTTCCTCGCCCTCATCGTGGCGGCGATCACATCATCGATTTCCCTGTATGAGGTCGGTGTCGCATATCTCGTGGAGGAACGGAAAATGTCCCGGAAATGGTCCTCGGCCGTCGTGTTCGTCGTGGCATGGGTCATGGGAGCCTTGTGTTCCCTGTCTTTCGGCCCGTTGTCGGATGTGCACATTCTCGGACAGACAATCTTCAATTTCTTCGACAAACTTTCGGCTAATTTCCTGATGCCGTTGGGAGGGTTGCTCCTCGTGCTGTTCGTGGGCTGGAAGATGACGAAGGCGGACGTTTTCGACGAGTTCACGAACGGAGGCACACTGTCGGCCAACAGACGGATTTTCAATTTCGTCTGGTTCCTCATCCGGTATGTCTGCCCGATAGCCGTGCTCGTGGTCTTCCTTTCAGCCTTTATTTTCTGAGTCAATGCTTTGCGGAGGCTCTGCCGTTGAGGCAGAGTCCTGCGCCGGAAAGAAGTAGCAGGAGCACCAAAAGGATTGAAGATGCCCTCGAAAGCCTTTCCCCTGTCTTGAACGACTGAGGGTCGAATCTCATGACGATTTCATGCTCTCCGGCAGGGATGAACGCTCCGCGCAGAATCCAGTCGGCACGGAAGATTTCGGCAGGCTTGCCGTCAATCGTCATTTTCCATCCGGCAGGGTAGTATATTTCGCTGAACACGACAGCCTGCTCCCCGTTGAACCGGCTCCTGTATTTCAGCTCGTTAGGGGCATAACTCGTCATCCATATCGAATCTGCCGGTGCAATGTCATACCGGGCGAGGTTGCTCAGTGAATCAAGCCTTTCCCTTGCCCATGCGAAGTCATCCCCGATTACGGCTTCGTCGCGCAGATTGCTCTGTCCGATGAGGGCGATTTCCTCGTCAGGTCCTGATGCAGGGACTGCGGATGACACAATCCAGCAATTGCCGAAGGCATCCGGATTGACCACAGGCGGCTGATTCCCGTCCACGATGATGTATTTGCCGTTCAGCAAGGATGTGACAGGAATTCTGCCGAGAGCGGCGGAAATGTTGCCTGAATTGTTTGCCACCTTGAGCAAATTGGTTTCGTGTAGCAGGTAATGGTCGATCAAATCCTGGTAACGCTGGATCTTTGCCGGGCTGTAGCCTCCGATTGACTTGTGCCGGTAACTTGCATGGGAGTCGTTGAACGTGTTGACGCTTATGTCGAGCACACGGTAGTCGAGGGCAGGGTCCTGAAGAATCATCTTGTCTACAGGCTTTTCCGTGAACTGGTTTGTGAACTCCCTCTTGCTCACGAAATGCTCCCCGTTGAGGTATCTCCGGTCTACCGGCACAAGGTCAAGGACGATTAGCAGACAGAGACATACTCCGACTGCCGCATGGCCTGTCTTTCCCGATGTCATGCTCTTGGATGTGATGCTGTAATATATGAGGGCTGCCGCAAGGGTTATGAACACAAAACTTCTGAATGCGTCCTTTACGAGCATCGCTCTCCTGTCCAGGCGCACGGCCTCAATGATCATATCCGGATAATACTGCTGGTCTGCACTTCCGGAGAATGTGCCCGCAAGCCCCGGAAAAATTGCAAAAACAAGACAGAACCCTCCTGCGATTATGTATGATGCAAGGAGGCCCTTTCTTACCTTTCCGGCTTCAATCTGACCCTTCCATATCTTGTCAACGACGAGGATTCCGAGCAGCGGCAGAGTCATCTGCAGGATGACAAGAGCCATGGAAACCGTCCTGAACTTGTTGTACATCGGGGCATAGTCATACCAAAGTTTCGTGAACCACATGAAATGGCTGCCCCATGCGAGGAATATCGCAAGCAGCGTCGCTATCGCAATCCACCATTTGTCCCGTCCTTTCAGCAGGAACAGTCCGAGGATGAAAAGGAATACCGAAATCGCTCCCATATACATCGGTCCTGCCGTGAACGGCTGCGGACCCCAATAAAGAAGCAGGGATTTCATTATCTCGTCAAGATAAGGCTGTCCTGCATTCTGCAGCAGGCTGCGCACCTCCGAGTCTTTCAGCCTCGGATCTCCGTATGTGGCTCCTCCGTTGAAGTTCGGAATCAGCAGGTTCGGAGTTTCCTCTATCCCGTAGGACCATGCCGTGGCATAATCCAGTTCAAGCCCCTTGCTGTCGTCCCCCTTGCTGTCATCTCCCTTGTTGAGTTCAGATCCGCCCCTCATGGAATATTCAGCATATTCGTAGGTCGGAATAAGTTTGTTGAGGTTGGTGGCGATTCCCACGCAGCCTATGACGAGCAGCATGGCTGATGCTGCAAAAAATCTTGAAATGTGCCGTCTGCGCTCTTTTGACGACAATGTCCAGATGAGCAGGGCTAAAGCATATATGAAGATTACTATTGCAAGATAGTAGGTTATCTGCGGGTGGTTCGCCTTTATCTGAAAACTGAGGGCGAAGGCGAACAGGACAGCCCCGAACACGGTTTTCGGAAGCCAATTGCGTACCTTTTCATCGAGTCCCGACATTGCGCACCTGTATGTGAACACAAGTGCTGCAAGCACCCACGGCATATAGGCTATGGCCTGCATCTTCGTGTTGTGTCCCACCTGTATAATCTGCATGTTGTAGGAGCAGAACGTGATTGCAATCGCTCCTGCGACAGCGAGAATCTTGTTGACTCCGAACGCCAGCATCAGCAGGAATCCTCCGATGAGGGAAAGGAACAGGTAGGTGGCAGGCCTTGCCCCCGTGAGCAGGAAATCATAGATTGCCTTTGTCCAGTCGCCCTTGAAGTCGGCATGTATCGATACCGTAGGCATTCCCCCGAACATGGAATTGGTCCAGAGCGTCTTGTCGTCGGGATGGGCATTGTTGTGCTCCACCATTTCCTGGGCCATTCCTGTCCAGCCGGCGATGTCGGACTGGTTCACGATTTTCCCTGACAGGACCTGCGGCACGTATGCGTATGCGATGACGATAAAAAGCAGGATGATTCCTGCATAGACGAGAATCTTGTTAAGAGAGGATTTGTTCATTTCGATGTCATTTTGTTCATTAGCCCTGCCATTTCTCCTGCAAGGGCTTTCCTGGAGAATCGGGATATGTCCGAAGCACCCGCAACGGGATTGCCCGACATGTACCCTTCCCAGCACAATTCTATGTATCTTTTTATGGATGCGGCATCGTCCCAGTCGAAGACTACGCCTGCTTTTGTGTCCTTTATTACGGTTGCCATTGCCCCGTCATTCTGCCCTATTCCGAGAATCGGACGTTGCGAGGCGAGGTATTCGAAGAGTTTTCCCGGCAGGACAGCCCGGTATTCTGGTTCTTTGCGCAGCGGAAGCATGAGCAGGGTAGCGTTCATCTGTTCTTCCACAGCCTTTTTGTGGTCCACATACCCCAAATTCACGGTGTTTTCCGACAGGCCGGCAGCCTCAATGCTGTCGAGGATTTCCTTGTCTGTCTTGCCAGCAAGTCTGATTTTCAGTCTTTTGCGGAATTCAGGATTGGATTCGCACTTCTCTCTCAATACAGACCATAGCGCTTCAGGATTCCCGTCCGAAGCGAACAGCCCCGTATGCGTTATGTTGAAATTCCCGTCAGGAGTTATTTTCCTGCAGAAATCCTCTTCGTCGAAACCGTTGGTAATCAGCACTACAGGAGTGGATGTCATTTCCTGGAACTCCTTTTGCACGGCAGGAGACACGGCAACTACGGTGTCTGCCCTGTCGAGGACTTTCTTTTCCAGTGACTCATGCCGTTTTCTTGCAGGGACAGACAACTGCAGATGCTTGAAATAGAACATTCTTGTCCACGGGTCGCGGAAATCCGCAATCCACGGCAGCCCCGTCGCTGCAGCGATCTTCATTGCTATCAGGTGCATCGAATGGGGCGGACCGGTGCTTACAATCAGGTCCACCGGGTGTTCCGACAGGTATTTTTTCAAGAATTTCACTGAAGGACCTATCCACATGCACCTCGGATCGGGAATGAACAGGTTGCCCCTTATCCACATCGAGAATTTCTGCTTGAAAGTCTTTTTGCCTCCGTTTATGGGATTGACCTCCTGCTGTCCTTCCTTGCTGCTGCCCGAACCTCCGGTCAGTTTGCGGTATATGCTGTATGGTTCAGTGATATGTGTCCTGATGATTTCCGCCTCAGGCGGGATTTCGCTGCAGAGGCTTTTGTCAACGGATATGAGTTCAGGATTTTCAGGGGTATAGATTACTGGCTGCCATCCTTCGGAGGGCAGGTATTTGGCGAATTTTACCCATCTTTGGACTCCCGAACCTCCCGACGGCGGCCAATAGTACGATATGATAAGGACGCGTTTCATCCGTGTTCTGCAAGGCAACAAAGATAGTCATTTCAGTCCGGCTTCTGAAATAAATGTTGTAAATTTGCAGGCTTGAACAAATTTGTGATGAATAAGGAAAAGATAGCGGAGACCCCGCTGATGAAACAATATTTCCAGGTCAAGGCGCAGCATCCTGAGGCAGTCCTGCTCTTCCGTGTGGGAGACTTTTACGAGACATTCGCCGATGATGCCGTCATTGCGAGCAAGGTTTTGGGCATAGTGCTCACGAAAAGGGCTAACGGTCCGGGAGCATCAGTCCCTCTTGCCGGATTTCCGCACCATTCATTGGACATTTATCTGCCGAAATTGGTCCGTGCAGGCTACAAGGTGGCTGTCTGCGACCAGTTGGA
>CALVDU010000009.1 GCA_944326375.1 uncultured Bacteroidales bacterium
GACCTGCAAAAAGACACTTACAGCCCGCTTAGAGACAAATTTCCTGACGGCAACTTCGACATCAGCATCGCCGAACTGCTGCAATACACCCTCCAACTATCCGACAACAACGCCTGCGACATTCTCTTCAAATACATTGCAGACGTGAAAGAGACCGACAGCTTCATCCGCTCGCTCGGGCCCGAAAATTTTTCCATTTCAGCCAGTGAGGACGACATGCACAAAGACCTCAACCGCTGCTACGACAACTGGAGCACGCCCCTCGACGCAGCCCGTCTGCTTGAAATTTTCATCGCCCAAGACATTCTGCAAGCGGAATATGCGGATTTCATCGGGGAAATTATGACAGAATGCACCACGGGGCAGGACAGGCTCGTCAAGCCTCTGCTCGGAACAGATGCTGTCATAGGTCACAAGACAGGGACGGGAGACAGGAATGCCGAAGGCAAACTCATAGGCACCAATGACATAGGATTCGTCTTTCTTCCTGACGGAAGCCACTATTCGGTAGCCGTATTCGTCAAAGACTCCGGAGAAACACCCGAATCCACCGCAAAAATAATCGCCGACATTTCGCAGGCGGTATATGAATATGCCACAGCGCAATAAGCACCATAAAATGACAGCAGACACTTTGCACATAAGAGAATACACCCCGTCCGACGCCGAGGCTACGGCAACTCTTTTCTACGGGACCGTACATTCCGTGAACGCCGCAGACTATGCTCCGGAACAGCTTCATGCGTGGGCTCCGGCAATCCCTGACCTGCGGAAATGGAATGACTCCCTGATGAGGCACAAGGCATTTGTCGCAGAGGAAAACGGAGAAGTCACAGGATTCGGGGACATCGACGATTCCGGCTATCTTGACAGGCTCTATGTCCATAGGGAGCACCAGCGGAAAGGCGTAGCAACGGCATTGTGCGACCGTCTTGAAAACGCCGTCAGCACAGGCAGCATCCGCACGCACGCTTCCATAACGGCAAGACCGTTCTTTGAAAAGCGGGGCTACACCATTCTGCGCAAGCAAAGCGTTGAAAGGCTCGGCATCCTCCTCACAAACTTCGTAATGGAAAAGAAAATTTTTTAGTATGGCTTCTGAATCAAGGAAAAGCATGGTACACGGCATTTTGCTGATTGCCCTCTTTTCATGCGCAGCATTTTACATAGCAGATTTCGAATTCGTAAAAAGACTTTCGTTCAGCCCGCTGATTGTCGGCATCATCCTCGGGATGATATACGCCAACTCCTTGAGAAACAACCTTCCGGAAACATGGGTACCCGGCATAAAGTTCTGCACCAAAGAAATTCTGCGCCTCGGAATAATCCTGTACGGGTTCAGGCTCACTTTCCAGAGCGTGGCGGCGGTCGGCGTTGCAGCCATAACGGTTGACCTCATTGTCGTGATTGTCACGATATTCCTCGGAATCTGGCTCGGCAAACTCCTGAAAATGGACAAGGACCTGTCCCTGCTTACGGCCACAGGAAGCGCAATCTGCGGGGCTGCAGCAGTGCTTGGGGCAGAATCCGTCATAAAGCCGCAGCCTTACAAGACTGCAGTCGCAGTGTCAACGGTCGTGATTTTCGGGACAATAGCAATGTTCCTTTATCCGGCTGTATTCAACACGGGAATCCTCGGACTTGATGCAAAGCAAATGGGAGTTTACACGGGTTCTACGCTGCATGAAGTGGCACATGTCGTGGGAGCGGGAAATGCAATGGGCAGCGAAATCGCCGATATTGCAATAATTGTAAAGATGATACGTGTAATATTGCTTGCTCCTGTCCTGCTGGTCATGGCTCTCGTTTCGGACAAGCGCAGCCGTATCGCCCGCAGCGGAGAAAAGAGAAAAATCACGATTCCGTGGTTTGCTTTCGGCTTCATTCTCGTGATTTGCTTCAATTCACTCAATCTGCTTCCGGCAAAAGTCGTGGACGGCATAAATTCATTCGACACATTTCTTCTGACCATGGCAATGACTGCGCTCGGTGCAGAGACAAATTTCGCAAAATTCAAGCAGGCAGGGGCAAAGCCGTTCCTTCTTGCCGCAATCCTGTTCGTATGGCTTATGGGCGGAGGCTGGCTGATGTCAAAATACCTCGTGCCGCTGCTTTAGCGCCATAAAATCATTGCTCTTCAACGGCAATAACATGTAAATGGCTGTCCTGCCGATTTCCCGGTTCAGGTACGTTTTTCACGGAAAATTATTATCTTTGGTTTTGGTCTTATAGCCATTCATACAAATTTCATAGGAAAAGACATGTTCGACAAGGAAGTTTATGTCAGACGGCGCAGGACACTGCTCGGACTGATGAAAGATACGGCGGCGGAAGACAGCCGCGGAATAGCGATATTTCTCGGAAATGCCGATGCTCCGCAGAATTACAGAGGCAACGACTACAAATTCCGTCAGGAAAGTTCATTCCTGTATTATTGGGGAATAGATGAACCTGGATTCGCAGCCATTCTCGACCTCGACAGCGGAGAAGAATGCCTGTTCGGCAACGACGTGGACATAGACGACATCATCTGGATGGGTCCGCAGCCGTCGGTAGCGTCCAAAGCAGAAAAAATCGGCGCAGGAAAATCCGCACCGTTCAAGGCATTCTGCGACAATGTGACGGCAGCCCGGACACAAGGACGCAGAATCCATTTCCTGCCGGTCTCACGCTACTACAACACGCTTCTCCTGTCAGGACTCCTGCAATGTCCGCCGGAGAATTTGCGCAAGACAGACGGGGAAACGACGGCTTCCCTCGCCCTCACGAAAGCAGTAATCTCCATGAGGCTCATCAAGGAAGACTGCGAAATTGAAGAAATTGACAAGGCCTGCGAAATCGGCTATCTGATGCACACCGCCGCAAGGCAGAACTGCAAGCCGGGCGTGAAGGAACAAGACATCGTGGGAATAATGGACGGAGTAACCCTGTCAAAAGGCTGGGGCACGTCATTCACCACCATTCTTTCCCAAAACGGGGAGACGCTGCATAACCATTCTCATCATCAGATAATCACGCCGGGACGCCTTCTGCTCATAGATGCAGGTGCAGAAAGCAACACACATTACGCGTCCGACTTTACCCGCACCCTCCCTTGCTCCGGAAAATTCACGCAAAAGCAGAGAGACATATATGATATCGTGACCGAATGCAATGAACTGGCATACACTCTTGCTGCTCCGGGCGTGGAATATCGTGAAGTGCATCTCGCCGTGGCAGCAAAAATGCTCGACGGGCTCAAGGCCCTCGGGCTTGTGACCGGCCATATCGACGACATGGTAAAGGAAGGCATAGCGGGACTTTTCATGCCACACGGGCTCGGACACAACATGGGCATAGACGTACATGATATGGAAGACCTCGGAGAAAATCTTGTCGGCTACGACGAGGGGCAGACACGGGCAAACCAGCTCGGACTCGGTTCCCTCAGGATGGCCCGCCGCCTCAAACCGGGACATGTCATCACGGACGAACCTGGGATCTATTTCGTGCCTGCGCTCATCAGCAAATGGAAATCCGAGGGCACGGACAAAGGCATGGTAAACTACGGACGGCTCGAAGAATATCTTAACTTCGGCGGAATCCGGCTCGAAGATGACCTGCTCATCACGGAAAACGGCTGCAGGAGACTCGGAAGCAAGAGACTTCCTATCACGGCAGACGAAGTCGAATCAGCGATGGCTTCAGAATAGCACATGGAAACATTTATAGCGGTAGTTGCCGTAATTGCAGGCATCATAGGCATTATCGGAAGCATTCTTCCGGCACTGCCCGGGCCTCCCTTGAGTTGGGCAGGAATGCTTTTGCTGTATTTCTGGGGCGGGACGAACGGCAAAGGGGAGGAAATGTCCCTGACAATCCTTCTTGTAATGCTCGGAGTGACGATTGTTGTTTCCATCCTCGACTATGTGGTCCCTTCATATCTGACAAAGGCAACCGGAGGAAGCAAGTATGCCGGACGGGGTGCACTTGTCGGACTTTTGATAGGAATGTTCTTCATACCGCCATGGGGAATGATCATCGGCTCGTTCCTCGGGGCATTCCTCTGCGAAATCCATTATGCGAAAAAGGATGCCGGAGATGCCATGAAAGCCGCTTTCGGCTCATTCCTCGGCTTTCTGCTCGGCACCGGGATAAAACTGATCGCCTGCGGCGTGATGATGTACTACATTTTCGTGTACATGGCGTAATTTTCATTATGCAAATTCCATAATGAAAATTCCATAATTTTATGCGATTCTAAATCAGAAATGCTATACTATCGGGTCGGGACAGAATTGTCTGCGGCCGCAGTCCTTGCATCTGCTGCCGCGCCATACGGAATCGAAATGCTCGGCGGCAGCATCGATGAGGTCTGTGCCTGAAGTCAGGATTCCCGCCTCGAAATTCCTTGTCCTCTGCCCCTTCATTCCGATTCCGGCACCCGTAAGATTCGCTGAACCGATATAGGCTTCCTTGAAGTCGAAGATCATGAGCTTGAAATGGATTCTCGGACAGAGCGCCCTTTCGAGGCTGCTTATGAGTATCGGGTATCTGTCGAAGTCTTCCCTGAAAATAGGACCCGGCTCTTTAGCGTGCATGAGACGGACCTGCACTCCACGCTCAAGAGCCTTGGCTATCAAACCGAGAAACGGAATTGTTCCTGATCCGGACATGACATGGAGATCCTTGATGTCTGCCGTGGCAATCCATAGCGTATGCTTCACCGACGACACCTTCGCAAGAACCTTGTCATAATGCTCCTTGTCG
>CALVDU010000010.1 GCA_944326375.1 uncultured Bacteroidales bacterium
CCGTGAACCTGAGGCTCATGTCGTTCTCCCAAAGGTATTCGTTGTCAGTGCAGGTCCAGGTCGAACCGTTGAAGGTTGCCCGTATCCTGTCCATGACATAGTTTCCGCCGTCATCCGTTGCCCACACTCCGAAATCCGAGTCTGTCGGCATTTCGGATGCACTTTCAGAGCGTACTCCCATGCCTGCCACGGGGTAGAAAGCGATTTCTGTCCGTCCCTCGTCCCGTTTGACGGACGAGAGGCAGGACGAAAAAATCATCAGTCCTGCGGCAAGGATCGGTATGTTTCTGAAAATGTGCATTTTGCGAGGCGATTTTGGCGGAATGTCAATTATTCTACAGGAATTGCAGTGTCAACCGGTATCCACATATCAACTGAAGGAGTGATGCGGATTTCATTGGCCGTGAAGTAAATGTTGTAGGTGTAGTGCCTGTTGTACAGCCATACATTTGATGCTAAGTCAGTGTCTCCTCCTGTCAATACGGCATTGTATTTTTGAGTTATTGCAGGTTGGTCGGCTGC
Source organism: uncultured Bacteroidales bacterium (assembly GCA_944326375.1). Taxonomy (GTDB): domain Bacteria; phylum Bacteroidota; class Bacteroidia; order Bacteroidales; family UBA932; genus Cryptobacteroides. Next base: position 523 of record CALVDU010000010.1, read on the forward strand.
TGCCCTTTGAGTGTAGACGATTTCGATTTCAGCCGTTCCCTGCGGGATCACAAGAACGTCGTCAATTTTTAATGTGTTTGTCGTGCCTACTGCTGCTGTCGTGTTGTATAGGCTGATGTCATTAGGGTTGCTCTGTCCGCTCCATGCCGGTGCACTCGCAGTTTCGTCCCATGAAGTGAAGGAACCAGTGGCATTTACCTGCTTCAGAGTAACGGATTCGACGGTAAAGATGTTGTCGACGTTTGCACTGAAAGCAAATGTAAGATACGAAAGTGCGTGCCTGAAGGTGACAGCCGGAGCACCAGTGTTTGCAGATGTAGAGGTCAGGTCGAACCACATGAGGTCCACCATCCGGTTGTCATCCTGTGCGCCTGTCCCGTCGCTGTAGTGGTATGCACCTTGCGTGAAGTTGGTGAAATTCATTGTTGTGGTTGCGGCTCTGTTGTCGGCATTGGAGAGTATGACATTTTGAATGTCCGCTTCGAGCGGGCTGTAACCGGCAAAGTAGAGCGAGCCTGTACGAGGCCAATAGTATGAAGTAGCTTTTCCGCCCCATTGTCCGTCCTGCCGGTAGGTAAAGCCGACATTGTCGAGGTAAAGGCTCAATGTGCCCGTGCCCTCGGTGTAATTTGTCCCCGCATCGTCTGTTGTATGGTATGCGAATACTCCGAAATCTTCTGAGGTCGGGTATTCAGTCCCTTTAATGGGACCATAGTCAAGTTTCGTCGTATTGTAGTTCACCGGCGAAATTCCGATTTCCGTGCTGTCTTCATAGACGACGGTGCTTTTTGTGCAGGCAGCCATTGCTGCAACGGCAGCTGCGATGATCATGATTTTTTTCATTTTTTGTACATGAATTATTGTTTTTCTGTCTTTTTCAGTCTGTCATTTCCGTTTTCCGCTTATATCGTAATCCCGCTGCCCGAACCTGTCTGCCAGTCGTTGTCGACGCTCGGGTCGATGAGAATTTTGTCGAGTGTGAACGTTATGGTGTAGGTATAGTGTCTGCCTGTTTCCCATGCGGCCGTGTATTCGCTCAGGTCGATTGTGAGGGTCTCCCTGCCTTTCGGCAGTTCTTCGCGGTCGGGGTCGTTCGGTCCCGTGCCCGAGATTATGTCATATTCATAGTCCGGCCACGTGTCCGAATCCGAAGTATGCTGCTTGTACTCTATCGTGAGCACGGACGGTACTCCTTCTTTTGCCACATCCTGCGGAATGATGAGCAGGTTGCCGAGCTTTGTGCCTTTCTCATCCAGCTGGCAGAACAGGTGGTCTCCTCCGGCGGATTCGCTGTTGTCTTTTTTCCCGGCATTGTAGAACATCACTATGTCTTCCTGTACGCCGAGGTCTGTCCATGTCTCGTCGGCAGACGTGAATGTGCCCTTGCGGCAGATGTTGCCCAGCGTGACACGGTAAATGGAAAACTCGCCGCTGGCGGCAGCATCAGTGTTGATCACGAAGTCGAGCCATGAGCAGGCGTGGTGGAAAATGACTGGCATGGCGGTGCTTTGTTCGCTCTGCGTCATGTTTTCGTCCACGTCGAACCACATCAGGTCCACGGTCTCGTTGTGCGCCCAGTGGTCGTTGTATGACCATTCATATTCGCCCTGCGTGAAGTCGCTGATTGTCAGCCCAGGATTGGCGTAACCGTTTGCCTCGTCGATTGAATATGAGGCGTTGATTTTCGTGTCGTCCGAAGGCCTGTACCAGTTGTCGCTTCCGTATTTGGACAATTTGTACGGGCTGTACCCGGCAAAGGCGAGATGTCCGGTCTTGGGCCACCAATATGGCGTCGGTGGTACGTCAGGGGCGTCTTCCCGTACATTCGGCATGCCCTTGACGTAATCTTCGGCATTTATGTCCCTGTCGTATCTGTATGCTGAATTGGACGTGCCTCCGCCCCAGTTGCCCCCGGTTTCCCGGTAGACGAATTCAACGCCGTCGAGATATGTGTCCACATTGCCGCCTGCGGTGAAATCCTGCCATTCCTGCGGTTCTCCTGTCTGTTTGTAATATGCAAACACGCCGAATGACTCGAGGCAGTCGTATGTCGTCTCCATGCCTCCGCCCACGATTTTGGTCATCTTCCCCGTAACGGGAAAGACTCCTATCTCGCCTGCGGCTTCATATTCGGTCATGCTTTTCGTGCATGCGGCCGCCAGCACCGAAACGGCAGCCGCTGCAATAAGTCCTTTCATCATATTCCGATGTCTATTTCCACGTCATCCCATTCGTCCACGTCCGGATCAAGGCCGCCTCCTCCTCCAGGATTGTCCGGTTCGTCGATGTTTATTTCCTGCTTTACCCTTATTATCTGTTCCTTGTTCTCAGGAAACTGGTCGGAGATGTCGATGTTGATTTTGTGTCCTGTACCTCCCGTGTCGGTAATAACGAGCGTCATTATCTGCTTTTCTCCCGGTATATAGCCGAATGTGTTGAATTTTGCAGTCATTTTGCCGTCGGCGTCCACCTCAGAAGGTTCGAAGAATACGGAAACCTGTTCTTCGGAGTCATTGGCGTCGGCGAGGGCGGTGGACCGCGCAAGCCCTGTAATCACTCCGGAAATGCCTGCCACCCATTGCATTCCCTTTATGCTTTCCACTTCGAGAATCCAGGATTCCACGACGGTGGAGGCGTCAATGTCGATCACGACAGGCGGAGCCTCGGAACTTCTTGCCGGGATGTAGGCATCCAGTACGCCTCCCACAAAGAGGTGGTCAGGACCGAAAACTATCAGTTCATCAGGATTTTCCGTGCTGCGGCTCCTGAGGCGTGTGCGGTAACTTTCCGGCACTTCGTTGGTGGTTGCGAATATTTCCCCGTGGATGTCTTCGGAGCCGATTACTGTCGTTTCCGTGCCGAAATTGTAGGCGAGGACATGGTATGTGCGTCCGTGCATCACGCTCACATAGTCTCCCGTGCTCGGCGTGAATGCCTGGGTGGAATATCTGCCGGATGCGTTGTCGAAGAAAAGTATGCGCATGAGTGACGGGTCTTCCTCGACGGTGTGGTTGACGATGTTTTTGTCTATGGTGATGTTGACGAGGACATTGTTGTCCCCGTCGGTGAGCGGTCTTCTCTTGCAGGATGCCGAAAGGAGAATGAGGGCCGCAAGGGAAATGCCCATAACTGCAGACGCTTTCATTCGTCACCTCCTTTTTTCTTTGTCTTGACGACTATCGGCACGACGAATGAAACCGATGCCCTCGTGGGGCCGAAGAAATTGTATTTGCGGTGCCTGATGCCCGGGTCGCGGATGAGTTCCCCGTAGTCGTCGGTAGGGGTGTAGTGGCGTGCGACGGTGTGGATGTAGCCGAGTCCGATGTTGAATTCCATGCGGAGTTTGCCCTTTGCCACGGGGATGGCGTATGTATAGTCGATTCCGACGTCCACGTATTCTCCCTGATTTCCGCTGTCAAGCCATTGGTAGTCATAATAACCGGCTCCTGCATAGATTCCGATGGCATGCCCTGTCAGCTTGTCTTCCTCCGTCCTGTTCTTTCCGAACCAGTATTTGCCGTCGATGAACCAGCCTAGCATTTCCATGCAGTATTTGTTGCTCCTGGCGAGCCACCACGGGAAATAGTAGTCGGCTCCCACTGACCAGTTCGTCTTTATGGGGACTTCTATGCCCACGTTGAGGGCGGGCACGAGCAGGTTTGTCCTTGCCGCAAAAATCATCTTCTTGTCGAAGAGTGGAGCGGGCGTCCATGTCCTTTTTACCGGGGCAATCGTGCCGGCGGTCATAGGCACGGGCCTGTCTTCCGGGGCTTCCACCGGGTCAAGCGTGATGTTCGGCATGGATATGCTGATTGTCACGGCAGCGGCCCTCATTATATTGACATGATGCCTTAATATATAGTAGAAAGTGGGCTTCATGGCCCTGAGTTTCCTTTCCTTTTCGTCATTGGAGAGGTCGGAATCAATCAGGGCAAGAAGTTCCTCTCTTTGAGGAATTTCCTGGTCTTCAAGAGCAACCTTGCGCAGGGATGTCCAGTCCTCTCCGATAGGGTTGCGGACTATGTTTTCGGTGTGGAATTCAGGGTAGAGGCCGCGTATGAGACTCTCTGCCGTTTCGCCCCTTTTCCTCGACAGCATCATGTTGTAGGCATTTCCTCCGTCAGGGGAGGCTGATGACACTATGAATATGGAGTCGGAAGTGATCCTGTCATTTGCCGCAAGGCTGTCTATCTCCTCTTTCATGCGTCTGATCGTAGCCCCGTTGTCAAGGAACGACGTGTCGAGATCCCACCTGTTTATTCTGAAATACAGTTGGTAGGACCGCGTGAATACTCTGTTGCCGTCATTGCCGGATTGGCCAGAATATCCCCAACAGGATATTGCTGACAACACCAGGCCTGTTGTGACCAGAGATAAAATATGTCTTCTCTTGGCGAATTCCACGTTCAGTTCTTTTCTTTACGACCTATTTTAAACTTCCTTTACAATCACGCTGCGCCTCGGCATATCCGAATCCATTCGGCTCTGCGCTCGGCTTGCAGTTTATTTTAAACTTGGAAGTAAATACTTGATTATGAATCAATTGTTATTAATAATTCTTGGCAAGAGAGCACACATCATCTCTTGGCAAGAGACTTACATCCAGCCAGCAAAGGTATAAATTTTTCTTTTAATGACAATTAAACCTGCCTCTTATTTTGAATTTTGCTAATTAAAAATTGACAAAGTCGGGTCGGGACTATTGTTGGCGACGTGCAGGATTTTGGAGAAAAAAGGCATTCAGGAGCATTCAGAGCATGATTTTTATCTCTTGCCAAGAGATTCCTTATATAATATAGTGTTCCGGCTGAAGTCGATTCTGATAGTCGTCATAATTATAATATCTTAAAGATGTGGAATATCATATTGACCGTTTTTGGAAAAAAACATAAATTTGCGGGAGTTTAACACAAAATGCCATGATAAAAGTGAATATGGGAGGCTGCAGCTCCTTCGTAAAAGATGCAGAATACAAAAAATACCTTTCCAAGGCTCTTGAGGCATACGATGTGCTCGAAAGCGAGACCGGAGCGGGAAACGATTTTCTCGGATGGAAACATCTTCCTACGGCGACTCCGGCATCTCTGATTGACGAATGCGAGGCAATCCGGGACGAATGGAAGGCAAAGGGAGTAAATCTCGTGGTTGTCATCGGAATCGGAGGGTCCTATCTCGGTGCAAAATGTGCGATCGAGGCCCTTTCACATTCATTCGCAAAGCAACTTTCCTCTGCGAAGGACGCTATGGAGATAGTGTTTGCAGGTCAGAATCTTTCGGAAGAATACATCTGCGAACTGATGGATCTCGTAAAGGAGAGGAATGCCGCAGCCGTGGTGATTTCCAAATCCGGCACGACAACGGAGCCTGCTGTGGCTTTCCGCATAATCAGGAACTATCTTGAAGAGAAATATGGCAAGGGGGAGGCTGCATCCCGCATCGTGGCCGTGACAGATGCACGCCGCGGGGCTCTGAAGTCGCTTTCGACGCAGGAAGGCTACAGGACATTCGTCATAGAGGACAATGTGGGCGGACGTTTTTCCGTGCTCACTCCGGTGGGCCTGCTTCCGATTGCCCTTGCGGGATTTGACGTGCGTTCGATGATGAAAGGTGCCGCTGAAATGGAGGAGGAATGTGCAAAACGTTCGGAGAACAATCCTGCCGTTGTCTATGCGGCGATGAGGAACCTGCTCTATGATGCAGGCAAGAAGATAGAGATTCTGGTTTCGTACAATCCTAAACTCCAGTATCTCGGAGAATGGTGGAAGCAATTGTACGGCGAGACCGAAGGCAAGGACGGCAAGGGCATTTTCCCGGCTTCCGTCAATTTTACCACTGACCTGCATTCTATGGGACAGTACATCCAGGACGGAGAGAGAATACTCATGGAGACCGTAGTTTCAGTAAACGACAGCAACCGTTCGATGGAAATCGTGAACGATCCTCAGAATCTTGACGGGCTCAATTTCCTTTCAGGAAAGCCGGTGGAGCATTGCAACGCCATGGCGGAACTCGGGACCAAACTCGCCCACATCGACGGCGGCGTCCCTCAGATGTCCGTGACAATCGAGAGAATCAATGAGTACAATCTCGGCGGGCTGTTCTATTTCTTCGAGAAGGCCTGCGGCATAAGTGCATACATTCTCGGCGTCAATCCGTTCAACCAGCCTGGTGTAGAGGCCTACAAGAAGAACATGTTTGCCCTCCTCGGCAAGCCGGGTTATGAGGCTCAGGCGGAGGAGTTGAAGAAGAGGCTGTAAGCCCGGCACATCATAGCGTACAGCCTGCTTCGTTACGTTCGGGACTTGAAAAATCGGCGGATGCTGTCAGGCATCCGTCGATTTTTTGTTTTTCAGACCGAATGCGCAGGCCGCAAGATAGAGTGCACAAATGAGAATTATGATGACGGAACCGTTCTGGCTGCCTACGGCATCGGTAAGCAGACCCATTGCCGGAGGAATTACCGCACCTCCGAATACTCCTACAATCATGAGTCCCGATATTTCATTTGCCTTGTCAGGCCTCTTTTTCATTGCCTGGGAATATATTATTGAGAATACGCTGGAACACAGGAATCCGCTCAGGCCTACAAGAATCAGAATTCCTGTTGCAGACTTGGCAATCAGCAGTCCAGCAATCGTGATTACGGCAATTGCGATGTTGATCCTGAAAAACTTGATGTCACTCATGCGGGCGAGGAATATGGTGCCGAGCAGAGCCCCGGCAGTCCTGCATACGAAGTAGACGCTTGAGCCCAGTCCGGCAGTTTCTACCGGATGTCCGCATCTTTCTATCAACAGTTTCGGTGCTGCCGTATTGAGCCCCACGTCAAGACCGACAATGAAGAAGATTCCAAGGAAAAGCAGGAAAATAGTCCTGTCTTTCAAAAGCGAGAATGGCGAGCCTCCGGACTTTGTTTCCGTATGTGATTCCGTAATAGGCGTAAACATCAGCCATGCCGTTGATACAAGCGTAATGATGGCATATATCGGGAACAGGTATTTCCATGACCCCAAGGTATTCGCAGCGAATGCGGCGATGAGAGGTCCGCAGAATGCGGAAACGGCCTTGACCACCTGGCCGGCAGTCAGCGCACTCGTGAGTTTCCTGTTGTCTACTATGTTTGTGAGCAACGGATTCAGCGACACCTGAATTATGGTATTTCCTATTCCGAGAAGGACGAATCCTGCCATGCATGTGACAAAGTCATAATGGATGAACGGCAGCAGCATTCCAACAAACGTGATGACTTCGCTCAGGAGCACCATGCGTTTCCGTCCTACGCGGTTCATCAGCACTGATGCCGGCACTGACAATATCAGGAACCACAGGAAGACCATCGACGGAATGAATCCTGAAACAGATTCGGAAAGCCCGAAATCAGTCTTGACATAACTTGTGGCGATGCCGACAACGTCGCAGAATCCCATCACGAAAAATCCGAACAGTACGGGAAGCAGTTTTTTTGTGTCATTGATCATATTATGTTCTGTTTTGTCATTCGTTGACGAACTCTATGGAATACGTGAAATTGTCCGCCCTGTAATATCCGATGTTGTATTCTACCGGCATGTCATTGGTGTCGAGCACAAAACGTTTCCTTACGAGGATGGGTGCACCTGTGTCTATGCCCAATTTTTCGGCAAGACGGGCATCGGCCGCCTCGGCAGATATCATCTCTTTGGATGTCTTCACGACAATGCCGTATTTGTCTGACAGGATGCTGTACAGCGGAAGTGTCATGTCGTCTTCAACGTTCATCGGAATCTTCGGATTGAAGAAAGAAATGAAATAGACGAACGGAAGCCCCGGCTTGCCCCTCAGCCTTTCGAGGCAGAAAAGGTGCTGTCCTTGCTTTGACCCGAAGAATTTTTCGGCTTCTTCAGGTGCCTGCCTGTAACTTACGTGCAGCTCGAAATTCTGTACGGGTATGCCCATAGCCTTCATTTCCTGCGAGAAACTCATCCAGTTTCTGGCGTTGCTCATCACATTCTGGGAAGATACCATTGTCCCGTATCCCTTTTTCCTTGTCAGGATGCCCTCGAAAACGAGTTTGTTGATGGCCTGCCTCAGCGTGTTTCTCGAAATTTTCATCTGGCGCGACAGGTCGACTTCATTCGGCAACAGTTTTCCGTTCCTGTAATCATCCATCTGAATCATTTTCCGAAGCATGTCTTCCGCCTGCAGGTGCAGGGGCCGGTCTGATTCAGGATTCAGTTGCATATTCATTTCTCTATTATTTTATATGAACATATTTTGTCCAGTGCTATTCCTTATGTATGAACAAAAGTAATATAAAACGATGAATCTTACAACTTTTTTAGAAAAATAAGCTGATTTTTGAGGAAAAACTGTTTGCAATTCAAAAAATATAATATATTTGCAGAAAATATGTATGAACATATTGCTGTATGCTTATACTGATATGATAACACGAGTGATACTAACAATCAATATAAAACCAATTTTTTCATGTATAAATTGCTACAGTGATGTTTAAGAAACTAAAACTAATTTCGGAAGGAGGGAAGCGCATGACAGCATTATGTGCCTTTGCCCTTTCTATGTTCTTCGGTTCGGCAGGGTTGTCGGCCCAATCGTCCGGATTTACGGTTACGGGAACAATTCTCGACTCATCATCTCCCGCCTTGCCTCTTCCGGGTGCGGCGATTGTAGAAAAAGGTACAAACAACGGTACCATATCCGATACGGACGGCTCATATACTATAAAGGTATCTTCGGAAAATGCCGTCCTGGAATTTTCTTTCTTCGGTTTCAAGACAGTGGAAATGCCTGTCGGCGGAAGGGAGAGGATAGACCTCAACATGACCGAGGACGCAATCCTTCTCGATGCCGTGGTTGCCGTGGGTTACGGTACAATGAAAAAGTCCGACCTTACGGGTTCCGTTGCATCGATCAATTCTGATTTGCTTGAAAACAAGCCGGTGGCTTCATTTGACAATGCTCTGCGCGGTCAGATTGCCGGTGTGGTTGTAAGCCAGACGGATGGACAGCCGGGCGGAGGTTCTTCTATCAGAATCCGAGGCACGAGCTCAATCAACGGTACCAACGAGCCTCTGTATGTCATCGACGGAGTGCCGCTCATCAGCGAATCTGTTTCTGACGGCCACGGTATGGTCATAAATCCTTTGTCAAGCCTCAACTCCAATGACATCCAGTCCATAGAGGTGCTGAAAGATGCTTCGGCAACGGCAATCTACGGTGCCCGCGGTGCTAACGGAGTCGTGCTCATTACCACCAAGAAAGGTCGTGAGGAAAAAGGAGAGGTGCGTTTCAGCGCGACAGGCTCAATCCAGTTGCCGGAGCAGGCATATACCATGCTTAACGGTGCCCAACTTGCCCAGATGGGAAAAGAGGCATACGAAAATGCCGGCATGGCTGTGCCGTCCTATTTCCAGAACCCTGAATCCGTAGTGACCCAGACCGACTGGCTTGACGAAATCATGCGTCCTGCCTTCACGCAGAACTACTCCCTCAATTTCAGCGGCGGAAGCAAGAAAGTTACCTACAATTTCTCGGCAGGCTATTTCAACCAGCAGGGACTCCTTATAGGAACCGACTTCAACAGATACAGTTTCCGCGGACAGGTGGACGCTGATGTGAACAAGTACATAAGTTTCGGTTCTTCTGTCGGCTATACCGTAGGAACCGGTACCGGATATGGAAATGAGGAAGTCAATCTCGGACTTATGTCCCTTGCGTATGACATGAACCCTGCACTTCCGGTAAGGGACGAGAACGGGGATTACATCTTCCGCAACAATCTGTCTTCATCTACCGGAGTATATGGCGGCAACCCGGTGGCAACTGCATACGAATCCGACATGGAGAACAAGCAGAACCGCTTTACCGGCAACATCTTCGCCGACATCAAGTTCCTCGGCAACGACATGCTCGTTTTCCGTTCTTCTTTCGGCGTTGACGACATCTACAGCATGGACAGGCTCTATCTGCCTACAACCCTTGCCGTTTCGAGCGACGGACCGGGAAAGGGAAATGTCTCGAACTTTACCACAAAGACCTGGGTGCTCGAAAACACTCTGACCTTCAAAAATTCGTGGGGGGGGGAAAGACCTCATAACCTTACCGTAATGGTAGGTCAGACCGCCCAGAAATTCACGCAGAACATATTCCGTCTCGGAGTAAAGAATTTTGAGGATGACAGGCTCGGTTACCATGACCTGAGCGTCGGAAAGGACATTTGGCTCAATCAGACCACAGACTCGGAATGGTCGATGCTCTCATACCTTGCACGTATCCATTATTCATTTGACGACAGATATCTCTTCACGTTCACCGGTCGTGTGGACGGCTCTTCCAAGTTCGGAGCAAACAAGAAATACGGATTCTTCCCTTCAGGCGCATTCGCATGGCGCATATCCGAGGAAAACTTCATGAAAGACGTCAGGGCGATTTCCAACCTCAAGCTCCGTCTCAGCTACGGTGCGGTCGGAAATGCCGGAATCTCTCCTTATCAGAGCCAGGGTACGCTCATTTCAGTTGCCCCTCCTTTCGGAACAGGCATTTCAAACGGCGGTATGGCCCCGATGTCATTGCCTAACGATGACCTTTCATGGGAGACCACAAGACAGTTTGACGCAGGTGTCGATCTCGGCCTGTTCAACGGACGTCTGAGCCTCACTGCCGATTTCTACCGCAAATATACTTCTGGACTTCTCTATTATGTGGACGTTCCGATGTATTCCGGATACTACAGCACTATGAGAAACCTTGGTGACTTGAGCAATACCGGTTGGGAAGTCTCCATTTCGGGCGTTCCGTTCGACAATGAGAATTTCTCATGGACATCCACATTCAACATTTCAGGGAACGTCACCATGATTGAAGCCCTCAATGTGGCAAGCGGCGAGTCTGCAGGAACGGGAGTCACGAGGCTGGTCGCAGGTCAGAGATACGGAAACATCTGGGGACTCAAGACCAATGGCATCGCACAGTTGGGCGAAGACCTTACACAAGTGGCACAACTTACCAACCGTCCGATGGTTGCAGGCGAGCAGAAATATCACGACATCAACGAGGACGGCGTAATCAATTCTGAAGACGAGACCATTCTCGGCAACATTTTGCCTGACTTCACATTCGGGTTCAACAATACATTTGTCTATAAGAACTTTAATGTCAATCTCTTCCTCGAAGGTGCAGTCGGAAACGAAATCATAAATTACACGAGGATGGGCCTCGAGGACATGACAGGAGCGACGAACAACATCACGACTGTTCTTGACAGGTGGACTCCGGAAAACCCTGATGCAAAATTGCCTCGTGCTGATGCTGTCTCAAATTCAAACACTTTCTCTGACCGCTGGGTGGAGGACGGCTCATATCTGAGAATCCGTGACCTTACCTTCGGATACACCGTGCAGCGCAAGCATCTGAAGGACATCCTTTCGATGAACATCTTCCTCTCCTTCGAGAATCTCTACACATTCACGAAGTATTCAGGAAATGACCCTTCAATCGGAGGCGGTATCGACAACAACCTCTATCCGACTTCACGCAAGGCATCTCTCGGAGTAACATTGACCTTCTAAATTATTGAAAAAAGATGAAAAATATATTTTCAAAAATATTCTTGGCAGGCGTAGCCGCACCTCTGCTCATGGCGGGATGCTCCGGCTTTCTTGAGGAAACGCCATTGTCAAACCTTACCGACAAGAACTACTATCAGACGCAGGAGGATGCCGAGGGTGCAGTCAATGCAATCTATGAGTGCGTGGGCATCGGCTCCGTAGGCTTCTGGGTAGGAACAGGAAATGCAAACACGCCATACGGAGGAACATTCTACAACAATTTCTGGATTTGTCAGGACTTGTTTGCCGACAACGCTACACATGACAATGCAGTGTATGCTGATTTCGACAATTTCGGACTTTATGAGAGGGATGACAAGGTAAAGGAATTGTGGTATTCCTTCTACAGGGCAATCAATACTGCAAACACTGCAATCGACAAGATTCCCGAAATAGATATGGATGCGACCCTGCGTACCCATCTTGTTGCAGAGTCCCGTTTCTGGAGAGGCCTTCTCTACGGTGAACTTGCAAAGATTTGGGGCGATGTGCCGTTGAGGCTTCATGCCAGCACCTCAGTGGACGAACTCTTCCTCGTGGAAAGGGAAGACAGGGTTGCCGTACTCGATCAGGCTCTGACTGATCTCCAGTTTGCAATCGACAACCTTACCACAGGCTACAGGGACGGATATGGTCGCCCGGATGCCACTATGGCGACGGCCGTGTATGCAAAGGTTTCCATGATAAAGGCAGCCGTGACAGGCGACAGGGAAGCATGGCAGAATGCTGCAGATTATGCTGAAACTGTCATCAAGTCCGAAAAATACGATCTGTTCCCGAACTTCAAGGACAATTTCATAATCGCCAACAAGCATGGAATCGAGTCCGTCGTGTCGATCAACTATGGCGGCGATGACCTCTGGAAATCCCAGTTCAACGTGTCGCTTCTGCCGCCTGAAATCAGAACTTATAGCCCAAGCGGGACAGAAGGACCTGAAAATGCGAATTATTGGATTATCCCTACCGACAACCTCTATGATTCTTATGCAGACGGTGACACCCGCAGGGATGCGACAATCATGAAGAGTTTTACCTACAGCGACGGCTCAACCCTTGTCTTCGAGGGTACTGCGAAATACAACCAGTATTTCTGCAAATATTGGGACACCTCAGTGGAACTCGGCGGAAAGAATTCCGACCAGAACTATCCTTACATGAGGTATTCGGAGGTTCTCCTGATATATGCCGAGGCTCTCAACGAACTGAACAACGGTCCTACGACCGAGGCATACGATGCAATCAACAAGGTAAGGGACAGGGCATTCCAGGACAACGGCTCCGGTGCGCACAATCTGTCCAACCTGTCCTACACCCAGTTCCGCAAGGCAATACTTGACGAGAGACGTTGGGAACTCGTGCTCGAAGGTTCAAGGTGGTTCGACCTCGTGCGCCTTTCTGAGAATTTCACTGCGACAATCAAGCAGACCAAGCCTCAGAGTTATGTTGAGGACAAGCACAAATTGTTCCCGATTCCTCAGTACGAGAGGCAGCTGAATGACAAGATCACGCAAAATCCGGGATATTGATTTGTACAATTCAGTAAAATGAAAAGCATGAAACACAGCATATTATTGGCAATGTGCCTGTCGGTGCTTCCGGCAGTGTGCTCTGCAACTCAGAGAAACATTGCTCCTTTGGCAACACCTTCTGTTTCAGACTCCTTCAATGCTTCATGCGATGCAAAGGGCCTGAACGACGGCGTAATCATGTACGACGGCAGAGGGGAGTGGGCATGCAACGGAGTCGTGGCTTCCTGGGGAGTCATGCACATGCCGTGGGCGCAGTTGACATGGGATTCTCCTGTAACCGTTGACAGGGTTGTCCTTTACGACCGTGTCACACCGGACGAGCATCTTGCCGGAGGAACACTGAAATTCAGTGACGGCTCTTCATTGAGCGTGACTGAAATTCCGAATGACGGCAGTCCCAAAAGCCTTGAGTTCGAGCCTAAGACCGTGGAATGGGTCAGGTTCGAGGCTACTGACGGCAATGGGAAGAACATCGGACTTTCGGAAATGGAGGTCTTTGCCGCAAGGGGAGCGGAAACGGAATATGTGGAATGGGTTGACCCTTATATAGAGACTACCCGCGGAAGGTGGTTCTTCTGCACCCCTGGTGCACGCCCTATGGGAATGGTTGCTGCACACGCATTTACCCGCAACAAGAATCAGGGCGGAGGCGGCTACAACTACAATTTCGACGAAATCCTCGGCTTCACCCAAATCAACGACTGGATGGTGGCAGGAATGAATGTGATGCCTGTTATCGGAGATGTTGACCCTCTTGCAGGCATGAGCGGCTGGAAATCCAAGTTCAGCCATGAGAGCGAGACAATCCAGCCGGGTTACCACAAACTCTATCTCGACAAGTATGCCACCTGGGTTGAATACACCGCTACCGACAGGGCTGTATTCTACAGGATGGACTATACGAAAGGCGGAGAGGGCAAGTTCCTTGTGGATGCCGGAAGCATGCTCGGCAGCTGCACCATGAGGAATGCGGAACTCTATAAAATGGCAGACAATGTCATTGTGGGCTCTTTCGCAACTACCGACCGTTTTTGGGGCGGTCCTGACAGTATCGAAATGTTCTTCGCCCTTGAGGCGGACCAGCCTTTCTCAAGCATTGACGGCTGGAGCGAGAAGGGAATCCTCCCTGATACGGATGCAGTGGCAGGCGAAAGCGCAGGAATGGTGCTCAGCTTCGACCTCAAGGACGGCAACCAGGTCAAAATCAAGGTCGGAATGTCCTACACGAGCATGGAAAATGCCATACTGAACCTTTCTACGGAAATACCGGCATGGGATTTTGATGCCGTAAAGGATGAAACACAGGATATCTGGAACGATATGCTCGGCAGGATTGCAGTGGAAGGCGGCACAGAGGCGCAGACAGTAAAATTCTATACCGATCTGTGGCATGTCATCCTCGGAAGGCACAAGATTACCGACGTGAACGGCTATTATCCGGACTATACCGGAGGACATTATGTCGATTTCCGCAGCAGCGACCCTATGGTCGTGCGCAGGGTGCCTATGAACGAGGACGGAAGCATGAAGTTCAACATGTACGGTTTCGACGGCCTGTGGCTGACCTACATGAACATAAATACGCTTTGGGGGCTTGCATGGCCTGAAATTCTGGATGATTTCACGGCGTGTCTCGTTCAGTATGCCGACAACGGAGGTCTGCTCCCGAGGGGCGGATGTGCAGGCGGTTATTCCTTCATAATGAGAGGGTGCCCTGCCACGAGCATGATTGTGAGCGCATACATGAGGGACATAATGAAAAAGGTTGACCCTGAGCATGCTTACAGCGTAATCCGCAAGAATCATCTTCCTGGCGGAATGCTCAACCACGAAAGTGCGGATGACCTCAAGTTCTACATCAAGAACGGATATATGCCGGACAATGCCGGAAAGACTGTGCAGTTCGCATTCGAGGACTGGGGAGTGAGCCGTATGGCTGCCAAACTTGGGAAAAAGGCTGATGCAAAGGAGTTTGAAAGACGTTCGCACGGCTGGAGAAAGACCTACAATGCAGAAGAGGGCTTCATTTTCCCTATGGGCAAGGACGGGAAATGGCTTCATACCGACCCTCTCGACATGAAAGGATGGGTGGAGGCGAACGCATGGCAGGCTACATGGTCAGTATCTCATGACCTTCCTGCACTCGTGGAACTCATGGGCGGCAGCGACAAATTCTGCGACAGGCTGAACTATGCCTTCGAGCAGGCTGACAAATATGATTTCGTCTATGAATATGGCGGCGGTTACGTAAGTTATGCCAACCAGCCGGGATGTTCCAACGCACACATTTTCTCATACGGCGGCAAGCCGTGGCTTACGCAGTATTGGGTAAGGAAAGTCAAGGAGCAGGCATACGGCGGAATCACCCCTGACAAGGGCTACGGCGGACATGATGAGGACCAGGGACAGATGGGAGGCGTGAGCGCACTCATGGCAATGGGACTTTTCAGCGTGACAGGATGCGAGTCCGACACCCCGTACTACGACATCACTTCGCCGATATTCGACAAGGTCACGATCAAACTGAACCCGGACTATTGCTCCGGAAGCGAGTTTGTCATCAGGACGGTCGGCAATTCAGCAGAGAACTGCTACATAGAAGGCGCAACCCTGAATGGCGAGGCATGGGAATATTCGCAGATTGAGCATGAGACCCTTGCAAAGGGCGGAGTCCTTGAGCTCAAGATGTCCGATGTTCCGAACAAGGAATGGGGAAAACTCAAATATTTTGGAGCGGGCAATGCCGGCACAGTCAAAAAATAACCAGATTAGATGATCATAAAAATGAAAAAGATAAAATTCATATTGTCAGCCGTGCTCGGCTTCGCTCTTGCAGGCTGTTCATACGACTATGAGACGGGTGCAGATTATCCGGCACTCTCTCTTGAGGACGGCGTTTATGAGTATGAACTTAGTGCCGTCATGCAGAATTCCGAGGATATCAAGCCTTATTTGGATTTCTTCGACGGAGTGAAATTCTCCATTACATACGTTGACGGAAACCCTGCAAGCATTTCGTTTTCAGAGGAGGGTGTGCCGTTCAGGGTCACAGATTTCGACTATGACGGCACATTCGTGACCGACTGCGAAATATATACCCGCACTTCTCCTTACGAACTGCGCGTGAAGGGCACCGATCAGGTCATCTGCCACATTTCCGCAGACAGGACAGTGACATTCACCTTCACTCTCGGTGCACCGTCGAACACATACGTTTATCAGTTTGTTCCGGCTTCGGAGAATGCCGGAGCGGAAACTGAGGAATGACAAGGACAATAAATTTTTGAAGACATGAAAAAGACTTACAGATATTTGGCAGGAATAGCAGTTGCACTTGCTGCTGCTGCCTGCGTGACTCTCGTGAATTTTAATCATCCTGATTCTGCCCCGGTAAATTCGGAGGTGACGGTTTCAATGGACGTGACAGTGGAAAATACCGGGAACGGTGCTGTTGCGTCAAACGTGGTAGTGGCAATGCTTGCTCCGGTGTCCTGGAACATTGCGGAGACTGCCGAAATCACTTTCTCGTCGGATGACATGCCTGGCGGCCCGTGGACAAATCAGTCCATGAGACTGGCTACTGATGAAGATGGCGACATGAATACTCCTCCAGTCCCTATAGCGCCAGCGGTGGAGAGTTTCGGTACAAGAGGCAACTACGAGCCAGTGGAATGGGTGGTCTTCGTTTCTGAAAAGACACATGAAGTAAAGTCAGGAGATTCATTTTCCGGGACGGTCAACATCAAGTTCAAGA
>CALVDU010000011.1 GCA_944326375.1 uncultured Bacteroidales bacterium
CAGAAGACGGCATACGAGATCGATTAGTGACTGGAGTTCAGACGTGTGCTCTTCCGATCTAAACTTAATTTCGCATAAAAATAGCGGGTTCATGGAAAGAAAAAAATATCTGCTGCTCATGGCGGGTGGCTCAGGCACGAGAATGGGGGCCGACCGCCCGAAACAGTTTCTCGAAATCGGCGGCAAGGCCTTGCTGCATCATACCCTCGACAGGTTCATTTCCGCAGTCCCGGGGCTGAGGGTGGTTGTGGTGTTGCCTGAAGACTGGATTGCCGCCTGGAAGGATTATTGTTATCTGCACAATGTCATCTGCCCTCAGGTGCCTGTCTCAGGCGGAATAACGAGATTTCATTCCGTAAGGAACGGGTTGGAGAAAGTGCCTGACGGGACCCTGGTTGCCGTGCATGACGGTGTGCGCCCGTTCGTGTCTCCGGCTCTCATCAGGAGGCTTTTTGAAGAGGCAGACGCTAATTGCGACGGGGCAATACCTGTTGTCCCGTGTGTGGACACGATAAAGGTTCTTGACAAGACTGACGGCGGACTGGTGCGTGCCGCCGGAGAAAAGGCTGACAGGTCGAGGCTGTATGCTGCACAGACTCCGCAAATTTTCCGCTCGGAATTGCTCAAAAGAGCCTATTCCGAAGCGTATAATCCGGAATTTACGGACGATGCGTCCGTTGCCGAAAGTTACGGCATGGCACTGAAATATCTGGAAGGTGAGAGATATAATCTCAAAATCACCTCCCCGGATGACATGAAGATAGCAGAGAAACTGTTTTAAGTCTACGGGAGCGGATGGACTTATGCCGTCTATTCCTTTCCCTTGGTTTCGCGGATTTTCTTCGTGCTTGCGTGGAAACTGGTGCTCTGGTATTCCTTGACCCAAACCTGTCTTTCGATGGCCTGGTCGAGGGAAATCTGCGTCTCCGTAGACTGTACGTAAGGGGTCTTCTGGATCCTGTTCACAAGGATTTCCATTAGATGGTCGTGGTTGAAGCAGTAGATTTTGAGAAGCAGGTTGTATTTTCCCGTAACGAAATGGCATTCCACGATTTCTGAAATCATCTTGAAAGCCTCGATGACTTCAGGATATTTGTTGGATTCGGACAATGATACGCTTACGTATGCGCATACGTTCAGTCCGAGAGCCTGTGGCTTTACGAGAAGTCTCGAGCCGGTGATGACACCGTTCGCCTCGAGCCTTTTTACTCTCTGATGGATTGCCGCTCCGGATACTCCGCATTCCCTTGCTATTTCCAAAAACGGCATTCTCGCATTCTTTACCAGGAAAGAAAGGATTTTCTGGTCAATCTGGTCGATGTGGTAGGTTGGCATAGCAGTTTTTATACTTTATGATTTTCCGTTTGCGAAGTTATTGCTTAATTTTAAAAAATCAAACAATCTGCAAAAAAAGTTATGAATCATAAAGTAAAAACTTGTTTTGGAAACAGTTTTAACTAAAAACTATTTCTTTCTTTTCTTTTTGTCCGTCGGTGCGCTGTTCGATATTATCTCCTTGCACTGTTCCTCCGTAAGTGTGGACGGGTCTGTGCCTTTGGGGATTCTGTAATTGCTTCCTGCATGCTTGATGTATGGACCGTAGCGTCCAGCAAGAATCTGAATGTCGCTGTCGGCAAATTCGGCAAGAACGCTCTTTTCAGGCTTGGAAAGTGACTGCCCGATGATTTCTATGCACTTTTCGAGGCTTACGGTAATCGGATCCGTGCCTTTCGGCAGGGAAATGTTCTTGTCTCCGTATTTCATGTACGGGCCGAACCTTCCTTTGGTGCATATTATGTCGATGCCGTTGTAGGTCCCGACGGTGCGCGGCAGCCTGAAGAGTTTGAGGGCGTCTTCGAGGGTGATGCTCTCGATGAGCTGTCCCGGACCGAGGCTTGCGAACTGGCGGTTTTCTCCTTCTCCTTTCTGCACGTATGCCCCGTACTGTCCGAACTTTGCCACTATAGGCTGCCCGTCTGTCGGGTCAGTTCCGAGTTCCCTGCTCGCCTTTCCGTATTCCTTGTTGTTGAGGGTCTCCTCCACCGTTTTGTGGAATGGGGTGTAGAATGCGGAAATAACGTCATTCCATGCTTTTTCGCCTGCGGCTATCTGGTCGAAGTCCTTTTCCACGTCTGCCGTGAACCCGTAGTCGAGGATTTCGGAAAAATGCTTTACGAGGTAGTCTGAAACTATCATTCCTATTTCCTGGGGCAGAAGCCTGCCCTTTTCAGCCCCGACGGTTTCTGTCCTGGAGACTTCCGAAATCTTCCCGTCCTTGAGAATGAGGTTTGTGACAGGGATGCTTTCTCCCGGCTTGTCCCCGATTACGACATATCCGCGTCCTTTGGTGAGGGTGTCAATGGTTGCGCTGTATGTCGCAGGCCGTCCGATTCCGAGTTCTTCGAGTTTGCTCACGAGCGTGCCTTCGGAATACCTTGACGGCGGAGCCGTGAATTTGCAGAATGCCCCTATTTCGGCTGCATCCATCTTTTCTCCCGGGAAAAGTTCCGGAAGGATGACTTCTCCGTCTTCCTGTTCTTCGTCCTGGCTCATATATACTTTCAGGAAGCCGTCGAACTGGATTTGCGAAGCCTGCGTGCAGAATGTCTCGGAAAACCTGTCGCATCCTGTGCGGATTTCGGTCTTCAGGATTTTTGCGTCAGCCATCTGAGAGGCTACCGTCCTTTTCCAGATGAGCTCGTAGAGTCTCTTTTCCTGCGGTGTTCCCGATATTTCGGTGTTTTCGATGAATGTCGGGCGTATGGCCTCGTGCGCTTCCTGCGCACCTTTTGTCTTTGTCTTGTATTGTCTTGTCTTGTGGTATTCCTCGCCGAAGTGCTCGGTTATGTATTTCTTGGCCGTGCCGATTGCGAGAGAGGACAGGTTTGTGGAGTCGGTACGCATGTATGTGATGAGTCCGGCTTCATAAAGGCCTTGTGCGATTCTCATGGTCTGGCTTACGGAGAACCTGAGTTTCCTTGCCGCCTCCTGCTGGAGGGTTGAGGTAGTGAACGGTGCGGCAGGGGTGCGTTTGCCCTCTTTCTTTTCTATTTCGGTTATGCGGAAGTCCGCCCCGTTGCATTTTTCGAGGAATGCCCTTGCTTCGTCGAGGTTTGCGAATTTCTTGTCGAGGGACGCCTTTACGAGTGTACCCGGCTTGGTGCTTTCAGGGTGGAACATGGCTTCAGCCTTGCAGAACATTTCCCTGTTGAATGCTATGATTTCCTTTTCCCTGTCCACGATGAGCCTCAGGGCAACGGACTGCACGCGTCCAGCCGAGAGCTTCGGCTGGATTTTTTTCCAGAGTATCGGGGAAAGTTCAAAGCCCACGAGCCTGTCGAGGATTCTTCTGGCCTGCTGGGCGTCCACCAGCGCCATGTTGATGTCCCTCGGGTTCTCGATTGCCGAGAGTATGGCATTTTTCGTGATTTCGTGGAACACGATTCTGCGGGTGTTGTCCTTTTTCAGTCCGAGAGTCTCGTAAAGATGCCACGAAATGGCTTCTCCCTCTCGGTCTTCATCGGATGCGAGCCATACCATATCTGCTTTCTTTGCGTCAGCCTTCAGCTCCTCCACGAGTTTCTTCTTGTCGGAAGGGATGACGTATTTCGGTTTGAAACCGTCTTCTATGTCGATGCTGAGGTTGTTTTCGCTCAGGTCGCGGATATGCCCGCGGCTGGATTTTACGACGTAGTCTTTCCCTAGAAATTCCCGGATGGTGTCAGCTTTTGTCGGTGACTCGACGATTACAAGATTTCCCACAATGCCAATTTTTTGAATGAATGTGCAAAGTAAAGAACAAACGTCGGTATTTTCCAAATTTTGTTGCTATTTTTGTGCTCCTTATTGAAAATGACGATGAAAGAAAAGACGCGAAAAAGAATAATAAAGTGGTTTTGGATACTGCTTCTTGTGCCTGTGTGTTCGTTTCTGCTGCTGGTGCTCGCCGTATGGGCATTCGCAGACATTCCTTCTTTCGAGGAACTGGAGAACCCTGAGAGCAAGCTGGCAACCCAGGTGATAGCCGAAAACGGCGAAATCCTCACCACATTCCATATAGAAAACAGGTCATACGTCAATTATGACGAACTCTCCCCGAACCTTGTCCATGCTGCGGTCGCGACTGAGGACGTGAGGTTTTACAACCATTCGGGAATAGACTTCATAAGCCTCGCTCGTGTGCTCGTCAAGACGTTGATAATGAGTGATTCAAGCCAGGGAGGAGGAAGTACCATAACCCAGCAGCTGGCAAAGACCCTGTATCCGCGCGAGGACATCGACAGCAAGATTCCGGGCGGACGGCAGATGAAAATGGTGTGGATAAAGCTGAAGGAATGGGTCACGGCAGTGAAGCTCGAAAGGAGTTACACGAAGGACGAAATCATGGCCATGTACATGAATGCCGTGTTCTTCGGAAGCAACGCCTACGGCATAAAGACCGCTTCGCAGACATTCTTCGCCAAAAATCCGTCGGATCTTACGGTGGAGGAGAGCGCAATGCTCGTGGGAATGGTCAACAAGCCTACGAGGTACAATCCTGTACTGAACCCCGACAAGGCTCTCGTGAGGAGGAATTTCGTGATAGGGCAGATGGAGAAGGCGGGCTATCTCGACAAGGCTGAGGCTGATTCAATAAGCCGGTTGCCGATTATGCTCGCATATCAGATGCAGGACCACAATTCAGGCATAGCCCCATATTTCAGGGACATGCTCCGCAGGACAATGAATGCCAAGATGCCTAAAAGGTCGTCATACAGCATATACGAGGATTACAAGGCTGATTCCCTGCTGTGGGAAAACGACGAACTGTACGGCTGGCTGAACAAGAACAAGAAAGCCGACGGTTCATCCTACAATCTCGACAAGGACGGTCTCCGCATCTATACCACAATAAATTACAAGATGCAGAAATATGCGGAGGAAGCCGTTGCGGAACATCTCGGCAAGGATCTGCAGAACAGTTTTTGGCGTGACCTCAGGAGAAAGACCAACCAGCCGTTTTCCAACGACATAGACAAGGCTACCCGCGACAGGCTGATGAAGCAGGCAAGACGCTGGAGCGACAGGTACAGGACGATGAAGGCACGCGGGGCATCCGAGTCGGAGATAATGAAAAGTTTCGGCGAGAAGACCAAGATGAGGGTGTTCTCATGGAACGACAAGGGCTATATCGACACCACGATGACCCCTGACGACTCCATAAAATACTATAAGGCACATCTTCGTGCCGCGTTCATGGCAATCGAGCCGTCTTCGGGACATGTCAAGGCTTACGTCGGCGGACCGGACTACCGCTATTTCAAATATGACAACGTAAGGCAGGGCAAGAGGCAGGTCGGCTCCACAATCAAGCCGTTCCTCTACACGCTTGCCATGCAGGAGGGCATGAGCCCATGCGACAAGGTCGTGAACGTGCCTCAGACATTCATCGTCGGCGACGACACATGGACCCCGAAAAGTACAGACAGGGCAGAATGGATAGGTCAGACCGTAACCCTGAAATGGGGGCTGACGAAGAGCAGCAACAACATTTCAGCATATCTGATGAAGCAGTACGGACCGCACGCAATGGCGGAAATGATGCGCAAAATGGGGATCATGAGCCATATCGAGGAAGTGCCGTCGCTCTGTGTAGGTCCTGCGGACCTCTCCCTGTATGAAATGGTTGCGGCTTACAATACATTCCCTTCGGGCGGCGTGTATGTCGAGCCTCTGCTCGTGACGAGGATTGAGGACAATTCAGGAAATCTCCTGTCGGAGTTCACGAATTCCAAGAGGGAGGCGATCAGCGAGCGGACGGCATATCTCATGGCTAACCTGATGCAGGGCGTCGTGAACAGCGGTACGGCGGTAAGGCTCCGCTTCAAATACCAGCTGAAAGGGGAAATTGCCGGCAAGACCGGCACAACAAATGACCAGTCGGACGGCTGGTTCATAGGCTATACGCCGAAACTGACGGCAGGAGTATGGGTCGGGGCAGAGGACAGACAGGTGCATTTTGAGTCGCTTGCATTGGGCGGCGGGTCCAACATGGCCTTGCCGATTTGGGGCATTTTCATGCAGAAGGTGCTGAATGACGGCACGCTCGGCATTTCGGAGGATGACCGTTTCATCGCCCCTGCGGGGATGAAACTGAACCTTGACTGCGACGGCAGCGATGCGGATGCCTCTTTCGGGGATACGGACAATCATTATTTTGAATGACAATATGGGCAGATTCAGCAGAATTGCAGTAATATACGGCAGCGATTCCTCCGAATGGGAAGTGTCGTGCCGCAGCGGAGAGTTTACGGCTTCGAGGATTGACGGGACGAAGTATGACGTGTTCGAGATTTTCGCACGTTTCGGCAAATGGTCCCTTGCGGCGTACAGGATGAAAAATTCCATGAGGGTGATTTTCCCGGAGGGACAGCGTCCGGAGATAGACAAGACAGATTTTTCCGTGACATTGGACGGAAAAAAAATCCGCTTTGACTATGCCTACATCATGCAGCACGGGACGCCGGGGGAAAACGGGCTCATGCAGGGCTATCTTGAAATGCTCGGCATACCGTTCAGCAGCTGCAGTTCGTTCGTGTCTGCTGTTACTTTCGACAAGTTTTCATGCAAGAACTATTTGCGGGATGTCGATTTTGTGAAATGTGCGGAAGACGTGTTCATCCGCAAGGGTGACGATGTGGCCGGAATGGCCCGGGATGTGGTCGGAAAACTCGGGTTGCCTCTTTTTGTGAAGCCGACGGACGGGGGCTCCAGTTTCGGGGTTGTGAAAGTCAAGAAGGCAGAGGATTTTGAACCGGCTGTGGAACAGGCATTTGCAGAGGGCAAGACTGTGCTTGCGGAACGTTTCATCGACGGGCGTGAAATCACGTGTGCCGTATATCCGGAAAACGGCTTTCCTAAGGCTCTCCCTGTAATAGAAATCGTTACGGAACGGGAATTTTTCGACTATGATGCCAAATACAACGGTCTCAGCGAGGAAATTTGCCCGGCTCCGCTTTCTCCGGAGCAGACTGCTGCAATACAGGAATCTGCCGTAAAGATATACGAGAGGCTCGGATGTTCAGGATTGGTCAGGGTGGACTACATCCTTTCTGCTGACGGACTCTATTTCTTGGAAATCAACACAATACCTGGAATGACAAGTGCGTCCCTCGTGCCGAAAATGGTGCGTACGGCAGGGCTTGACATCACGGATTTCCTTACGGCAATCATAGAAAATTCCTGATGCTTCTCAGGGATTTCATTCTTACTGCAAGGTCTTCTTTGGCAGAACTTTATGGACAAGAGGAGGCTGTTTCTCTCGTGTCCGTGCTTTGCGGGGAAGTTCTCGGAGTTTCTTCTTATGCACATGTGCTTGCCCCTGAAACTGTTGTCCCTGATGACCGGTTGCCATTGCTGGAGTCATCGCTTTCAAGGCTTGTTTCGGGCGAGCCTCTGCAGTATGTCTTGGGTCATGCCGAATTTTGCGGGAGGCGGTTCAATGTGTCTCCGTCTGTCCTGATTCCGCGCCCCGAGACGGAACTGATGTGCAGGATGATTCTGACGGAACTCTTGCCTTTATGCGGGCTTTCTTCGCCTTCGGTCATGGACTTGTGCACAGGTTCGGGATGTATCGCCTGGACGCTTTCATTGTCGTTGCCTGATGCGTCCGTGACGGGCATGGACATTTCGGATGAAGCTTTGCAAGTCGCTTCTTCGCAGCCTTTTTCCGGCAATGCGCCGTCATTTTTCAAGGGAGACTTGCTCAGGCTTTCGGACTTTGCGTCTTTAGGGAAATTCGATGTCATCGTGAGCAATCCGCCATACGTCAAGGACAGCGAAAGGGCTCTTATGAGGAAGAATGTCCTTGATTTTGAGCCTGGTCTGGCTCTTTTTGTACCCGACGACAATCCTCTTGTATTTTATGATGCGGTTGCGTCGTTTTCTGTGGAGCATCTTGCCCCCGGAGGCTTCGGAATAGTCGAAATCAACGAGGCTCTCGGAAAGGAGACGGCGGATGTGTTCCGTTCTGCCGGATTCGGCAATGTGTCTGTCCGTGAGGACCTTTCAGGCAAGCCGCGGTATGTCGTGTTCTTGAAATAGCTTTTTTGTCAGCCTCTGCTGGCTTCTGCCGGCGTTTTTTCAATTAATCGCTTGTTTTTTCACAACTCGGATAAACATTGCTCTCTTTGCAAAAAAGAAGATTGGATCATGAAAAGAGTGCGTTTGTTTTATCCTTTGTCGTTGGCGGCTCTGTCTGTTGCCGTCTTTGGATTTTTCGTGTCAGGCTGCATAGACCCTATACCGGCCGCTTCCGATGAAGATGTCTTTTCTCCTGTGCCGCCACCTCTTGAGGAAGTCGCGCAATTGTTGTCGTCGCTGCAGATGGATGTGCCGCACCTGGAGGAGGTTCATGATGCTGTATCATCTTCGTCAGGAAACGGCTATGATGAGGAATACACAATGTCTGACCTTTTTACGGTTCCCGGTTCGGGAGTCGGAGATGACCTGCTGCCTTCGAAGTCAGCACCCGTCTATCAGAACCCGTTGTCTGAACTGATAAGGGACTATCTTTATTCTTCCGTTGCCGCCACGAAGTCTTCTGACGGCGTTGCCGATGTTTCCGATGATGAATTTGTGCAGAATTATATCAACTCCCTGATGTCTTCCGACATTCAGATTTACTGGCCGTTCTCGTCGGAATGGGACGGGAAGACCATGCCCGTGATAACATTCGACCCGGAGGATGACACGTCGGTGAATGTAGGTTACCGTGCATCTGTCGGAGAAAATGGGGAAATTGTTGTGGACACCGTCATTGTGGATGAGGCATTTGCATCGGAAAATCCCGTATGGGTAGTCAACAGAAACAATGACGACAAATATCTTTCGCTTGAGATGCTCAGGAATCTCGGTCCCGGCACGATTGTAGGCGGCGGTGAGGTTGTGGTAATGCCGGGAAAAGCGAAAGTGTCTCCGGCTGCACGGACCACATACCTCAGAACTTTGCTGATAAAGGATTTTACCATGAAACGCAACTATGACAGCTGGTTTGCCGGGGCATCCGAATTTTTCGTGAAATGCGGCGCCGTCGAAGATTTTACTGCCAGCACAGAAGCAGAGCTTCAACTCTATTCACCTTCTGTCACTGATTTCATGATAGTGGTCAAAAGAAAGCAGGTGGGGCTGCCCCAGCCTTTCAACGCCGTTCTCGTCTCCGACTGGACCGACCAGCTCGACAACTGTGCTTTCATGATTGTAGAAGATGACGGAGGAACAACAACCTCATGGAAATGCAATGCCATAGTCCGTATTGCCTCCAAAGGCTATGGCATAGAAATAGATCTGCCGTTCAGGACGAGGGACGATATCGTGTGGAGAGGAGCCCTGAGCAGCAGGTATTTTGAGGAGAACAACAATGTGACGGGGCATTTTGGGGATGTGGACATCACTTTTGAGATCGTCAACACTTCCGGGGTGTGAAAACGGGCAATCTGCTGCGCTGTGCTTCGGACTCGCTGCTCGCTTTCGAATGTCCACCGGACATTCTCATAAACCGCTCACGACCCACATACGTCAGTATGCTCCGAAGT
>CALVDU010000012.1 GCA_944326375.1 uncultured Bacteroidales bacterium
CTCTATACAAAAATCCCTGCCAACTCGATTGACAGGGATTTTTTGTGCGGGCGAAGGGACTCGAACCCATACGCCTTGCGGCACCAGATCCTAAGTCTGGCTTGGCTACCAATTACAACACGCCCGCGGTAATGGGTCGCGAAGATACTGATTAATTTAAGATTTTACAAATTTTATACAGCACCAGCCGTCAAGAGAGTCGCTGGATGCGAACCGGAGACCGGAGCGTTCGGCAACACCGCGTATCATAGGCATGTCCTCCACATAGAAACCGCTGACAAAAAGCAGCCCGCCTTTCTTCAGGCTTCTCGAATAGGTCGGGATGTCCTGAATCAGGATGTTCCGGTTTATGTTGGCCAGGAGCACATCGTATTTCCCTGCCTGAAGCAGCGATGCATCCCCGCAATATGTCTCCACATGCCGTGAAACCTTGTTTATTTTGGCATTGTCGTATGCGGAAACGGCAGCCACGGCATCGATGTCGATGCCGTATGTGTGCGCAGCACCCATTTTAGCCGCAAGGATGGCGAGGATTGCCGTTCCGCATCCCATATCCATTACGACTTTGCCTCTGACGGAACTTTCATTGTCCAAAAGCGCACGGCACATCATGTATGTCGTCTGATGATGCCCCGTCCCGAACGCCATTTTCGGCTCTATGGTAATGTTGAACCTCGTCCGTTTCAGGCCCTTGTGGAACGGCGCCTTTATTGTGCATTTGTTGTCAACGACAATCGGGGAAAACTGCTGCTCCCAGACGGCATTCCAGTTTACCGGAGGTATGAGGGCCGAAGAAAATTCCACGCCGAAACTCTCGTCCAGCCCGTCGAGAACAAGTCTTACCATACCGGAATTGTATTTTTCCTTGGGGATATATCCTTTCAGGTACGGCTCCTCGCATGTGAATGACTCGAAAGGCACGTCTTCCAGTTCTGCCATCAGGATCTCGGCGTTCTCATCGCTGTAGGGTGTGATCCTGAATGAAACTTCTATGTATTCCTGACTGTTCATTTTCTTATTGTTGTGTGTTCTGCGAAAGTGAGTCCGCTGAGGCCTCTTCTGCGACCTCGTCCTGTGTCTCAAATTCCTGCTTTTCTTCTGAAGAAAGCGAATCCAGCTGCTCGTCCACGGCCTGCACATAGCCTGTCCTCGACTTGAAGTCGGCTATAGCCTGCTGCTGCATGTTCTCTCTTACGGCTGCTTCAACGCCCTTCTTGAATATGTTATGTATGGACTCCGCAAGATTGAGTTTCGTTTCATCAACGACCGCAGAAAATACCGGGACGTTCGTGCTCTTGTATTTCGCTTTTCCTATCTTGAACTTGAAATCGTCAAAATTTCCTGAAAGGTCCACGCCAAGACGGAACGGCAACGGAGACTTAATAACTGAAATGTGGTACTTGAACGAAGAGTCGAGATTCTGGACTCCACTCATAGCCAATGTATAGCGGTCTATTTCAAGGACAAACGGGAAAATCTCCAGTTTGCTGTCCGCAATCATTCCCTCTACCGACATCCTGTCTATGCGGCTCGTCTGCCTGTCCTTGAATTTCAGAATCTTGGCGAGTTTCTTTATCGTCTCGTCATTCTGTAGTTCCAGCCCCTCCCCGCCAATGCGGAGCACACCGTTGATGCTCGGCACCTCAATGTTCATGGAAGTGTCGAGTTCCGCCGTAGCGGCTATCTCACAATCCAGGTGCCCCTTGAAAGATTTGAGCATAGGCATTACGGTATCTACGGCAGGCACCATTTCTATGACCTTTTCCGCCGTCACGTCGTAGAAATTCAGGTTGAAGCCGGTCTTTATGTCCTTCTTGCTCCTTGTGGCATAGAAACCCTCGAAAAACATGTTGCCCATTTCGGAAAGCCCGGACGTGTTGGTGAACTGGATGCACCTGTCCCTTATCACGAGATCGGAAGTCAATGTCTTGAGGGACAGTTTCGAATAATCCACATTCTTTGCATTCAACGAAATGGATGCGTCCACGTTTGCCGGGATCACAATCAGTGAACTTGCCGGCACGGAAGCGGACGTATCGGCCTGCTCGATTACCACCATTTCCTCGTATTCGCTGTCATCAATGCCGGAAAAGTCCGTATTGTCGGCCGCAAGGTCCTGGAATTTCTCCCCGGCAGCCAGAGCGGCAAACATTTCGTTGAAGTCGAGCTTGTCGGCGTTCATGTCGAGATCCAGCTTTATGGTTCCGTTCCTCAGGAGGGCACGGCGCAATTCTGACAATTCTCCGGAAATGCTCACGCTGGATTTTCCGCTCGATACCCTGAGGCCGTGGAGAGTAATGTCGTTGTTGGAAAATGTGCAGTTCAATCCTGAAACCGAATTTCTCAGAGGAAAAACAGGAGAAATGAGCCTCAGCCTGTCCAATGCTATTTTACCTTCAAGATCCCAGTCCCTGTAATACTTGGCCAGAGTCTTGTCCAGCCGGAAGTCAAGGTCGTTCTTCCTGAAATCATCCTCCGTCAGCCAGGACGGCTTCGGCCTGCGCTGGAAATTCTTTCCGAACACATGGGCAAACAGGGAATCTCTAGGCACGTCCGGATAAGCCTTTGCGAGGGAATCACGGAACGCCTTAACCTTCTTTCTCCGCTCTATGGAATTCATGGCTGCCGTCATCGAAACCGAAAGGTTCCTGCCGGCAAGCCTGTTCACCGGACCTCTGACAAACATCCTGTCCGTATCGCTCGTAAGGGTCAGCACCGGCACATCATTGTCGCTTGCCTTAGGCGAAATCTTGAAAATGTTGTCTGTCTTCACGACAGATATGCTTGTCGTGTCAGCCCCCCTCAACTGTATGAAGTCTGACTCGAAACGGCCTCCGAAAGGATAGAACGCCGTCGAATCCTGGCTGTTCAGTATGGCGGCAGAGTTCTGTGCCTTAAGGGACAGCGCCTTGCCTTTCAGGAACATGGCGTCCTTGCTGTTCATGTAGAGGCTGTCTATGTATGCCACCGCTGCTATCATCCTTTCTCCTTCCGCAACATCCTTGTCTCGGGTATTCCCTACTGTCCCGAGCCAAACGTCGATGCTGTCCGTATAGATTTCGAGGGAATCGGCCTTTGACACGATCTTCAGCGTATCGCTCTTCACAAATCCGTTGAGATTGGCTTCCGCAAATCTGTAAAGGGACATTTGTGAAAGATTGATCTTTCCGTCGAGGCCGACTGAAATGCCTCCGTGCATGTCATAATCCTTCAGCATGTCCGGCTTGAAAGAAAGGGAATCAAGATTGAGAGACAGGTTGCCCTTGACGTCGAAAAGCGGGTCCGTTCCGAGGATGTCGGAAGCTTTCAGCCCGACATTCACGTCCAGCCAGCGGCTTGCCGCATAGAGTTCCTTCACGTCAAGGTTCATGACACCTGTCGTATCCCCCGCAAGTGATGCCGACAGGGCCAATTCCATCCCGTCGACATCATCCTTGTGCCTCAAGGTGGAATGCGGGACTGTCAGCATGGCGGTAATTGCAGGAATCCTGCCGTCACTGCCGACAAGACCGTCAAATTCTGCCGAAAGGGTAATTGAGGCGTCCGTCTTCAGGTCCTTTGCCCCTTTCCAAAAATTCTTGCCGAAATATTGCAGGACATCGTTGACCTTGCAGCCGTCTATCGAGCCCTTTCCCTTCACCCGGATTCCATCATCCTCGAACTGCAGTTCTCCGGAAAGGTTGAGCGGTATGGCAGCAACTGTCGCAGTGAAATGCGGTATCATGAATGTCTTGGAAGAGTCTTCCGGAAAACGGATTTCGGAATCGAGGGAGAGCGGCAGACGAAGACGTCCGTAAGATCTCGTGGCAAGATAAGTCGTTGCGTCCGCAGTGGCTGAAACTGTGCCCTTTCCGGCTTCTATGTTCATCTTGTCCAATGCAAGGGCAACCGTATCGGAAGGAAGCCTCCCGGTAAGGAAAAGGCTGTCCACTTTCAGCCTTATCTTTCCTTCTGAGACAGCCCTGCGGGAAAGCATGCCGTCGAATGACATTCTCCTGAATATCACGGATGCCCTGACCGAATCCGGCAGACTGCTGAAGACGACGGCAGGATCTCTTACAAGACGTATCCTTCCCAGCCTGATTTCCGGCATCCCGCTGTCTTCTTCAAGGGTATCTGCCGCTGCTGTCGTGTCGGAAGGGAACTTGAGCAGATCCCATGATGCCCTGCCGTCGGAATATATCGTGGCAAAAATCCTCGGTTTCGACAGTATCACTCTCGGAACGCTGATCTTCCCTGCAACCAGACCTGCAAGATTGACCGACGCCGAAAGGCGAGAAAATGACACGAGGGTGTCGCATTCCTCTCCCCTGCCCACACTTGTGTACCAGTCGCTTCCCGCACCGGCATCCACGAACCTGTCTGACGGATATGTCACGGAAAGGCTGTCAATGGAAACATTCAGATAAGGAAAATTCTTGAATACGGACGCCTTGATGCCGCTGAAGGCAACATTTCCGTCCACGTATTCTGCAGCAGCCCCGTCCACAATCCTTTTCAGGACAGAAGGGGTCAGCACAATCTGGATTACGACAAGCGCCACTGCCCATACCGCCAATACGGAAAAGAGCACAATCATTGTTATCTTCGCAAATTTCTTGCGTCCGGTCTTGTTCTGGTGCATAAGAAGTTTTTATTTTGGCGGAGCCAATATACTAAAATACTCTCAAATAAGGAAAGGCCGGCGGGAAAAACCTGCCGGCCTGTAAATCTATAGTAGTGAAATCAGATGCTACTTCTCATCCATAAGCTGCATGTGCTGGACATAGATGGCTTTCTTGATCTCCTCTCTCCTCCTGACTGACGGCTTCACGAATGCCTTTCTTGCACGAAGTTCGCGGATTGCGCCGGTCTTTTCGAATTTTCTCTTGAATTTCTTGAGCGCCTTCTCTATGTTTTCGCCCTCCTTTACTGGAACTATAATCATCGTTTAATCACCTCCTTTTATTTGCGGGTGCAAAGTTAGGCATATTATTTTGATTTCAAAATATTTTTGAAAATCTCCATGCCTTTTGTGGCTGTTTCCCTTATGTGCGTGATTCTGCCGTCGTGGACAGGGACATCCTTGGGGTCTATGATATATATCGGAGTGCCGGCACCGGCGTAGCGGTAAAGGCCTGCAGCCGGATAGACCTGGAGGGAAGTCCCCACTATGAGAAAGATGTCCGAGCGGGACACGCAGTCCATCGCAGCCTCTATCTTGGGGACAGCCTCCCCGAACCATACTATATGCGGCCTTAATTGCGCCCCGTCCGGAGCAAGATCCCCGAGCCTTATGTCGTCATATCCTATGTCGAAGACCTGCGCCTCTGAAAAGCCGTCCGACTCGTTGCAGGAGTCAACAGGACGGACCTTGGTAAGTTCCCCGTGCAGATGTATTATCTTCGTGCTGCCTGCCCGCTCATGCAGATTGTCCACATTCTGCGTGATGATGGTCACGTCATATTCGTCTTCAAGGGCGGCAATGGCCAGATGGGCGGCATTCGGAGAGACATTCTTCAGTTGCCTGCGCCTCTCGTTGTAGAATTCCAGGACGAGCGACGGGTTTCTGCGCCATCCGTCTATGGAAGCCACGTCTTCCACGTTGTGGTTTTCCCAAAGCCCGTTGCTGTCCCTGAATGTGCTTATTCCGCTCTCTGCACTCACACCTGCTCCGGTAAGTACTGCAATCTTTTTGCGTGCCATAATGCTATCTCCCAAAATAATGTTTCGTAAGCCAGTATTCGAAAAGAGGGTCGAGGATCACCGGCTCGTCATTGTCATCAAATGTGATGATTTCCTTTTTCTGGAGCGCATCCTTGATCCTTCTGACATTGGCCGAGGAATTGAAGCCGTATTTCTCTATCACGTCAGAGGAACTGAACTTCTTGACACCGTCCAGTATGGCTACCATCATGTTCATCTGATGGTCAGTAAGATCATCCGCAATCCTCATGAACGCCGGTTCATGGACGGAAATCAGCGCCTTTAGCGCCTCCATAAGTATACCTTCATTTATATAGCCCTTTGACATGGAGTCGCAGATTGCCATGAAATGGTTGATGTACCACATGTTGCACCGGAAAAGCCGTGTAGCCCCGAGCACAAGGTCCCTTTCGATTACCTTGCCGCCGAGAAGAAAGCCGCGCACCACGTATTCCACAATCTCACGGCTGTCCGTATCATGCAGGGGCAGCTGCTCCACAAGCCGCCAGAAATACCGCCTTTCCTCGAAAATGAACTTCATCGCGTTGACCTTGGAACCGGTCATTATGAACGAGAAATTCGCAGGATTCTCCTTCTTCTCGTTCAGGACGGAAACAATTGCCCTGAACACGCTCTCATACACCGTCTCCCCCAGCATCAGAAGATTCTGGAACTCCTCGAATATGACATACACCGGGGCATTCTTCATCCTTGAGGCAAGGAGCGGAAGCCTCATCATCTGCAATATGTCGTCCGCATCCGGATCCCAATTGAGGGACACCACCTCGTCAGCGACGGAAAACCGTTCCTGATCAAACACGAAATGCGTTCCGGGGAGGCACTCGGAGACCATTTCGGCGTATTCGGCAGGAGTCGATGCCATAGGACGGATGAGAGCGGAGCCGAATCCAGTAAGGAAAGCATTAAGAGAGCGTATGTTATAAAGGGAAATCCTTATCGTGAAAAACTGCTTCCCGGCAAGCCTCATATCGAATATCGCCTGCTGTATCAGGGACATCTTTCCGGATTTCGGCGGTCCATACATGCAGATGTCGGCATTCTGTTCCATCATCTTCTGAAGTACTCCGCAATCGGTCTTTTTCCCTACGAAATTCTTTCCTGTGACATATCTGTCGTATAT
Source organism: uncultured Bacteroidales bacterium (assembly GCA_944326375.1). Classification (GTDB taxonomy): domain Bacteria; phylum Bacteroidota; class Bacteroidia; order Bacteroidales; family UBA932; genus Cryptobacteroides. The sequence continues at coordinate 6,827 of CALVDU010000012.1, forward strand.
GAAAGGCACGTCCATTTCAATAGTCATTTGCTTGGGGAAACAAAATTACCATATTTTTTTGTTCTCTTGTCAAAAAATATTAATTTTGCAGTCCAAAATACATTGACATGATCGTTAAGCCATTGATTAAGAGCCATTTATTTTGGCCGCTTACGGTCGGAAACCAAAAGTTTGTTCATTTATGTACGCAATTGTAGACATTGCAGGCCAGCAATTCAAGGTAGAGGCTGGCATGGAAATCTTTGTCAACCGCCTTGCGGCTGAGAAAGGTGCTTCCGTGGAATTTGAAAAAGTTCTTCTGGTAGACAACGACGGAAGCGTAAAGGTAGGCGCCCCGTACGTTGAAGGTGCGGTTGTCAAGGCAACGGTGCTCGACGACACCTGCAGAGGAAAGAAAGTTCTCGTGTTCAAGAAAAAACGCCGCAAAGGCTATCAGAAACTCAACGGACACCGTCAGAACCTTTCAAAAATTCAGATCAACGAGATTGCTTAATTAGACAGGAGGAATCAGTTTATGGCACATAAAAAAGGTGTCGGCAGTTCGAAGAACGGCCGTGAATCACATAGCAAAAGATTGGGCGTAAAGAAATTCGGCAACGAAGCCGTAAAGGCCGGCAACATTCTGGTCCGCCAGCGCGGAACTGTCCATAATCCGGGACAGAACGTCGGAATGGGCAAGGACCACACCCTTTACGCACTGATAGACGGGAAAGTCGCTTTCCGCAAAAAGGCTGACAAGAAATCTTATGTCTCTGTAATCCCTTTTGAGAACTGACACTCGGAAAGAAGAGTCGTAGGGGTTAAGAGTGGCCAGTCTTTCGAGAAAGACGTTTGGGGGTGTTCAAAAGTTCCTTTTGTTTCACCCCTTATTTTTTTAGAACACGCTGCGGAAATACCGTTCCGGCAAACAACATAAAATAACCATGCTAACACTCAAATTGCTCAGGGAAAATCCCGAGTTTGTCATCAGCAGGCTCGCAGTCAAGAACTTCGATGCCGCTGAACTGGTGGAAAAGATAAACCTGCTCGACAAGAACAGGAGGGCATTCCAGGCAGAACTGGACGAATGCCTCGCTCAACAGAAGCAGAAGGCGGCAGCAATCGGCTCCTTCATGAAAGAAGGCAAAAAAGAGGAAGCGGAAGAAGCAAAGAAAGAAGTCGCCGCTCTGAAGGAAAAATCAAAGGAACTCGAAGCGAAGTCGGACGAAAACAACGCTGAACTCAATTCGCTCATCGTGCTGCTTCCAAACCTTCCGTGCGCACAGGTGCCTGAAGGCAAAGGTGCGGAAGACAATGTGGTGGTGAAGATGGGCAACAAGATTCCGGAACTCGGCCCGGACGCACTCCCGCACTGGGAACTTGCAAAGAAACTGGACATCATCGATTTCGACCTCGGGGTGAAATTGACGGGAGCAGGATTCCCGGTCTACAAGGGCAAGGGGGCACGCCTCCAGAGGGCGCTCATCAACATGTTCCTCGACATCAACACGGCCGCAGGCTACCTCGAAGTGGAGCCTCCGGTAATGGTGAACGAAGCCTCGGGCTTCGGTACAGGACAACTTCCGGACAAGGAGGGGCAGATGTACCACGCCAACCTCGACAACTACTACCTCGTACCTACCGCAGAAGTGCCTGTGACCAACATCTACAGGGACGTTATCCTCACTGGCGACGACTTCCCGGTAAAGATGACTGCATACACCCCTTGCTTCCGCAGGGAAGCCGGCTCATACGGAAAAGACGTGCGCGGGCTCAACAGGCTGCACCAGTTCGACAAGGTCGAAATAGTAAGAATCGAGAAGCCGGAAAATTCATACGCCGCCCTTGACGACATGATTGCCCACGTGGAAGGGATAGTGAACAAACTGGAACTGCCGTACAGGATTCTCCGCCTCTGCGGAGGGGACATGAGTTTCACTTCCGCCATCACATACGACTTCGAAGTATACTCTGCGGCACAGGGAAGATGGCTTGAAATCAGTTCAGTGTCCAATTTCGAATCATACCAGGCCAACCGCCTGAAACTCAGGTACAGGGATGCGGAAGGCAAGATCCAATTGGCACACACCCTCAACGGAAGTTCTCTCGCACTGCCGCGTGTCGTGGCTGCCCTGCTGGAAAACAATCAGAAGGACGGCAAGATAATCATACCTGAAGCCCTCAGGCCCTATACAGGCTTCGACTGCATCGGATAACGCATGTCAGGAAAGGACATCATGCCGGACAAAGGCATAACCATACTTGGGATAGACCCCGGAACCAACATTTTGGGTTTCGGGGTCATTCGTGCTGAAAAGAAGAAAGCCTCATTCGTGGATCTCGGAGTCGTGGACCTGAGGAAGGAGAAAGACCATTTCTCGAAACTGAAGAAACTGTGCGTAGAAATGGAAAGTCTCCTCGACCTGCACCGGCCGGACGTGCTTTCGGTCGAATCCCCGTTCTACGGCAAGAATCCACAGGTAATGCTGAAACTCGGACGGGCGCAGGGAGCGGCGATCACGGCTGCGCTCAGACGTGGCATCCCTGTGTATGAATACGCCCCGCGCAAGGCCAAACTGGCCATCACCGGAATCGGGGCAGCCTCGAAGGAACAGGTCAGCACGATGATACAGAAAATCCTCGGAGTCAGCATCGAAAACAAGTTCCTCGACGCAACGGACGCCCTGGCGCTCGCCATGTGCCATTTCTACCGGATGACAGACCCGCTTGCGGACATGCACACATCCTCGGGCTGGGAGACATTCATCAGGAATAACCCGGACAGGATAAAATGACGGTTCCCGGGCATGATTTTTGCAAAAGAACGGACGCCTATTCTGTTTCAGACCGTATTCGCGGTCTGTGTTATTTTTGTTGACTTAATATTTATGATTATCTGACACATGGGGAAACTGAATCTCCGGGCTTTGGCAAGCCTGATCGTATTCTTGATTATTTTGACCGCAAACGGAAAGGCACACGCTCAGACTTGGTCCGTAAAGGCTTATCTTTCCGACGAAAAGACAGAGGAGCCGGTGGCGTTCGCAACAGTATCGATAACCCTGAAGGGGGAAAAGTCTCCGGCGAAATACTCCCTCAGCGACGAGAAGGGTTTCGTCCAGCTGAACGGAGTGAAGAAAGGCGTGTACATCCTGAAGGCGGAACTCATCGGCTACAAGACATACGAACAGGAAATAAACATTTCCAAGACCATTGACCTGGGAAAACTGAAGATGGCCCAGGATGTCGAAATCCTCGACGCAGCAACGGTCACGGCAGTCGGCAACCCGATAATCGTAAAAAAGGACACGATGGAGTATAACGCCGCCTCTTTCAAGACATCGGACAACGACATGCTTGAGGAACTGCTCAAGAAACTTCCTGGCGTGGAGGTCGGCACGGACGGGTCCATCACGGCCAACGGAGAGACCATCACCAAGATAATGATAGACGGCAAGGAATTCTTCCTCGACGATCCCCAGCTTGCCACAAAGAACATCCCCGCAAAGATAATCGAAAAGGTCAAGGTCGTGGAGAAGAAATCCGACCAGGCCCAGTTTACCGGCATAGATGACGGAGAAGAGGAAACGGTCATCGACCTTTCCGTAAAGCCCGGAATGCTGGGAGGGTGGTTCGGAAACATCATGGCAGGAGGCGGACATGACCTTCCTGACAAAGGCTACTACACCGGAGACGTAACTGCAGCCAAGGACGGATGGAGATTCCAGGGAGCGGGAATGGCCGGAAGATTCGCAGAAAAAAGCCAGATAAGCATAATCCTCAACGGGAACAACACCAACAACCGCGGATTCAACGACCTTGCCGGAAGCATGATGCAGAGCATGAGAGGTGCAGGACGAGGAATGGGCCGGGGTACCGGAGGATGGACGGGAAACGGCATCACCACATCCTGGATGGGAGGAGCCAACGGCAACTTCAACCTCTTCGACGACAAGATGGAACTGAACGGGAACTATCTTTATAACGGATCCAACAGATATGTCGAAGAACAGAGCCTGAGGAACACCTACATGGATGACGGAAGCACCCTGATATACGACAACGACGGCTATAACGTGACCAACTCGCAGGGGCACCGCATCGGAATCAGGCTCGAGCACAATTTCAGCGAAAACACGTCGATAATATTCGAACCGAGATTCAACATCGGAAGCGGGAACTTCACGGAATACTCTGACTTCCTCACGATGAATGAACTGGACGGCGTGCAGGACACGGTCAACACCGGTTTCAACGAAAACACAGGATTCAACAGGAACTGGACCACGAGCGGATGGCTGCTTTTCAGGCAGAGGCTCGGCAAGCCGGGAAGGACACTTTCCATAAACTTGAGATACGAATTCAGCAACAACAGCCTCGACGGCTTCAACCAGTCCCGGACCGATGTCACGGGAGAATCGGCCGAAACCGTGAACCAGAGATACGAGCAGGACTCCGACAGCTACATGCTCAGCGGACGCGTCTCCTATACGGAACCCCTCGGCCACGACCTCTATCTTGAAGCGAACTACTCATACCGATGGAACAAGAGCAAGTCCGTCAAGGACAGCTACAACAGTTCCACCAATGACCTGACATCCGACGGGGGGCACCTCGTCTACAACAGGGACGGGGAAACCCTCGACGGGACATATTCCAACGACATAACGAACCGCTACATAAACCAGAGCGGAGGAATCAACCTCATGTACCAGAAATCCAAGCTGAGGGCGCAGCTGGGAGGTGCAATACATCCTACCAACACATACAACCTCACGAACGGCGAAGTCTATGAAAGCAAGGTGATAAACTGGGCGCCGCAGGCTTCCCTGCATTACGATTTCTCCGACAACTCCATGCTGAGGCTCTTCTATTTCGGACGCTCTTCCCAACCGTCGACATCGCAGCTGATGCCGGTCCCGGACAATTCCGACCCGCTCAACGTGTCGCTGGGAAATCCGTACCTTGAACCCTATTTCAACCACAACATAAGGGGAATGTTCGGCTACACGAACAAGGAAACCTTTTTCTCGATTCACGGAAGGCTCGGAGGCAGCCTCGTACAGGACGGCATCGTATCTGCAATATGGTACGACGACACCGGTGCACAGTATTCCATCCCGGTCAACGGCCCCCTTTCCGGCTCGGCCGACGCACGGATCATGATAAACGCCCCGATAGCAAAGTCGAAGTTTTCAATTTTCTCGATGAGCTATGCAAGATACAGCGAGTCGTCGTCATATATCGGCACAAGCAACCTCAACACCTCCGACTACTACGACCCGGAGTCGGCCGAATTCAACTATGACCTGTTCCATGAAAATTTTTCAAGGAACGACGAACTCAACCTGTTCAACAGGAACACCACCCGTAGCGTGAATTTCACGCAAAGGCTCAGGTTCACCTACAGAAACGATGCTATAGAAGTCAATGTAGGAGGACGCACGAGATTCTCTCAGTCATGGTACACCGTATCCACGGCAAACAATACCGCCACATGGAACAATCAGATTGACGCGTCTGTCAACTGGACCCTGCCAGGCGGCTTCAACCTGATCTCTGACGTGGACTACAACTGGTACAGGGGCTATACCACGCCTCAGGATGACGAGTTCGTGCTCAACGCAGAAATAACAAAATTACTGTTCAAGAACAAGTTCACCCTTGCCGTCAAGGCATACGACATATTGAACCAATCGAAGAACCTTTCCGTGACGGATGCATCCAACTACCACCTCGAAACCAGGAACAACACCCTCGGACGATACATAATACTGTCGCTCACATACCGTTTCGGAGACTTCGGCAATGCCGCCAGAGGCGGACACGGAGGGAGAGGTCCCATGGGCCCTCCTCACCGCAGAGGATAGAATCAATAATCTTCGTCGGGGGCATCCACATTCCCGGACAAGGTCATGTTCCGGGTATACTTCCGCCATTTTTCGATCAGAGCCTGCATGTCCTCCGGGAGGGGTGACTCAAATATGAGGTGCTCCTTTGTCCTTGGATGAATGAATCCGAGCATGGCGGCATGGAGAGCCTGCCGGGGAAGTATCTTGAAGCAGTTCAGTATGAACTGCCTGTACTTTGCGTAAATGGTCCCTTCTCGTATTTCGGAACCGCCGTACCTTTCGTCATTGAACAGGGGATGCCCGATATGGCTGAAATGCACCCTTATCTGATGTGTCCTGCCGGTTTCAAGGCGGCATTCCACCACCGTAACGTATCCGAAGCGTTCCAGAACCTTGTAATGAGTGACGGCATGCTTGCCGTGTTCCCCGTCAGGGAAGACCTTGAAGCGCATCCTGTCATTCGGGTCCCTGCCGATATTTCCGGTAATCGTGCCTTCGTCCTCCTTGAGGTTTCCCCACACTATCGCCACATATCTCCTGTCCGTAGAATGCACGAAGAACTGGCGTGCGAGGGCAAGCTGGCTCTCGTCATTCTTGGCAACGACAAGAAGTCCGGAAGTATCCATGTCTATCCTGTGGACGAGGATTCCCATTCTTTCATCCTCTGCGTCCGGCCCCTGGCTTATGCCGAGATGATGCGCAAGCGCATTCACGAGAGTTCCGCTGAAATGCCCGTGGCCCGGATGCACTACCATTCCCGCCGGCTTGTCTATCACGAGCACGTCGTCATCCTCATACACTATGTCAAGGGGGATGTCCTCCGGCAAAATCTCCAGCCCGCGCCTCTGGTACGGCATCTCAAACGTGACGATATCCCCCGGGCGCACTATGCAGTTCGCCTTGGCGGTCTTTCCGTTGACCTTTATGTATTCTTTCTTTACCGCCAATTGGATACGGTGGCGGGAGGTGTTCTCGATGTGGGTTGACAGGTATTTGTCCACCCTCATCGGAGTCTGCCCCTTGTCGAGTTCGAACCTGTAATGCTCGAATGATTCCTGCTGTCCTTCCTCCGTCATTACTCTCCAGTGTTTTCGTCCTGCCTTACAGGTACCTTGTTGGTGTCCAGTGTCAGCCAGAGCGATACGCCCGTACCCATTGTGAACGCAGAATCCGCCACAGCCTCAGGCTCCTGCCTGTAGACTACGGCATTAAGCGAGTCCGAATAGTCCGTGACCGTATTGTCGAAACGGACATTCGTCACATTCAGGGAATTGTCATGGACCGCATCCATGGCATTGAGATATTTCAGGCCCAATACATACGGTATCCATGTGATGTTGTCGGAAGGATTAAGTCCGACGACAAGATCTATCGCCGTTCCGCTCTCGACAGACGTTCCCGGATCGATTTCCGTTCCGCCGTACATCTGGCTGAGGACATTGTTGGTGGCAATATCCTCCCTGTAAATCAGACTTCCGAGCACAAGCCCCCTGGAAAGCAGTTCCGCCTTTGCCTGACGCATGGAATAGCCTATCAGATTTGGCATCGTAACCTTTTTGGAATTCTTTGCATTTATTGTCAGATGGATGCACCTGTTCTCCTTGACTTTGCTTCCTGCCTTTGGATTCTGCCTGTATATGAGGCCTCTCCCCATCCTTTTCACGTATACGGAATCAACGATGTCCATCCTCATTTTCCTGCTGCCGAGAAGCGCTTCGGCCTCTTCCGTACTCATGTTGGTAAGGTCAGGGACGATAATCTCCTGATTGTGCTTGGTGATTGCCCCGAGCAGGAAATATGCCCCTGCCACGAGTACGGCCACGAGAAGAATTCCCCCGAGGACGTTCAGAGTGATGCGGTCGGTAAAAAATTTCTTTATATTCATGTCCTTTCCCTGTTGTCAGATTATTGTCAGATGAGCGGATAGCCCTGGAACAGTACCCTGAACAGCCCTTCGCCGAGCAGCACGAGCCCGATGACCACTATTATGGATCCCGCCAACCTGTTTATCCATATTATCGTGCGCATCTTGAACCTCTTTCTGAAATGGTCGAGAAGCGCAGTCACGCTGAACCAGTAGACCGCCGCCCCGGCGCTTACCGAAAAAATTGTAGGGGCGACCCTCCAGTCACTTCCGTCGGAAGGTCCTATGCCGAAAAATGCGAACAGGGCGAAAATCACGAAAATAGCCCCGGGGTTGGAAAGTCCCATGAGCAGAGCCTGAAGAAAGTCCTGCACCGAGACGCCGTTGTTCACTTTCCCGCCCTTGAGCCTGCGGAACGGGTCAGAAAAACTCATCCTGAGTCCGAGGATTGTCACAATCAGCCCTCCGGCAATCAGGATGAGTTCACGGTGTTCGTTCATTATTTTCTCTGCGGCCGCCAGAGCGAAAATGGCGATTATTGCGAAGAGGGTGTCCACGACGCATGCGCCCATTCCCGTGATGAACCCTGCCTTATGTCCCTTGCTCAACGTGGTCTGCACCACAAGAATTGCTATCGGTCCTATCGGAGCCGATGCGCAGATACCTATGATAAAGCCTTTTAGGATGTCAAGAAACATTTTTCCGTCGCTGGTTCAGCCGACAAAGATAATAACTATTCTACATTTTCGTTATTTCATAAGTCCAGTTTTTAGTATCTGCCGTAATGGAATATTTTCCTGCGCCCTGCTGGAATGCAGTGTTGTTCTTCCTGTCGGAGCCACCCTGCCATATTCTGTTAAGTCCCCATGCGAACCGGAATCCGTCCCAAGTGTCACGGCTGAAGATGAACTTGAATCCGTCATTTTCATTCGACGGGACTTCAAGAGTTGTCTCTATATGGAATTTGCCGTCGCCCAACGATGTCATTTCAATGGCTTCCGCCCGATTCCAATCGCATGTCGTTCCGCTTCCTATCAGATAGAGTCGCTCCGGAACTGCATACGTGAAATTGGTCTTGAC
>CALVDU010000013.1 GCA_944326375.1 uncultured Bacteroidales bacterium
GCATAATCGGGCACAACAGCCGTCAGTCCAGTGGACATAGCGGATACATTACGGATTGCGGAGCCGGAAATGTGACAGTATCCGCCGTCAATGCCGGCGGACTTGTCGGGACCAATGAGGGGACAGGCCTCAAGGCAGGAATTTACATGTCTTATGTTTTTGATTCGGAGATTTCGGGCATTGCCGGAAGCAACAGCCGGACAGGAGGAATTGTCGGCAATTCCACAAGGGCAGAATTCGTTGCATGTTATGCTGACGAGGTTACCGTCGGCAGCGAGTCCACGCAGGGCGCGATAGGCGGCCTTACAGGCTACAACTATAATTCCAGCATTTACGGCTGTTATGTTTCCGGGCTGGAACTCATAGGTACTGTTTCAGGAAGCGAAGGAGGAAAAGGTGCTCTCGCCGGATATAACGGAGGCTATCAGGGAAGCGGCATCATTTCAGCCTATTTCCGGTTCAGGGACGGAGTGGAGCCTGTGGACGATTTTGTCGGGGCTGGAACTGCTCCCGTGAATAATTGCGTGGACGGCAGCATAAGCGACTATTCGGACCTTACCGACGGATCAGTCGCTGATTATACGGATGCGTTCGGCACGGTATGGAGTGCGTCGTCGCTATGGACAAACACGGACCCTCCTACAATAAACACTGATTTGTAGGCAGATTGCATTCATCCGTTCCGAATTCTTTTTACGAGAATCGTATAACCTGATCGAGTGGTAATGATAAAGGAAAAGGGACTTTCCCGACCCATTTGTCGCCAAAAGTCCCTTTTTTAGTCCCTTAAAAAGATAAATATTTGATATTCAATATAGATAGTTGAGATACCAAGATTCGAACTTGGACAGACAGAACCAAAATCTGTAGTGCTACCATTACACCATATCTCAATTCCGCTGCAAATATACGTCTAATTTTGTTTTCCTGCAAAAGTTTCAGAAAAGCCCGTATATGAGATTCCATACAAGGAACCGTGCGAACTTTCCGACCAGCATCAGCATAATTGTCCAGCCGGGCCTGACCTTGTAGAATCCGAGGGCGATCGCTATGACGTCCCCCACCACGGGAACCCAGCATATCAGTGCAAGCCATACCCCGTACCTGTCTATCTTCGATTTCTGCTTCTGCAGGGTTTCAGGTTTTACCTTGAACCATTTTTCAATCCATTCCCATTTTCCGGCACGCCCGATGAAATAAGTCAGGACGCTGCCGAGCCAGTTCCCCAGTGTCCCGGCAATAAGGCAGCCGACAGGATCCGCCGTAGCGGCAAGCACCGCCAGATACAGGGCGTCCGAACTGAACGGGAATATTGTGGCGGCAAGGAATGTCCCTAAGAACAGTCCTGCCAGTCCGAGACTTTCCAGCCACTCCATCAGCGTTTCTTCCTGAAGAATTCCGACATCTGTCTTCCGCAATCTTCCTGCAGCAGCCCTTTTTCCACGACTGTCTTTGGATGCAGCAGGGAGGGAGAATACATTGAAAATCCCCTTTTGGGATCATCGCAGCCGTACACGATTCTTCCTATCTGCGCCCACGAAAGTGCGGCTGCACACATCGGGCACGGTTCTACGGTCACGTATAGCGTGCAGTCATTCAGATATTTCCCGCCTATGGTCTCCGTGGCCGAGGTTATTGCTATCATTTCCGCATGGGCAGTAGCGTCATGCAGCCTTTCTGTCATATTGTGGCCGCGCCCTATGATTCTTCCTCTGCATACTATGACCGCCCCGACCGGCACTTCATCCTCGTCGGCAGCGGCGGAAGCCTCGTCCAATGCTTCCCGCATGTATTTTTCGTCGATGCTTTCCATCTTTTTTGTCTGGCAAGGCTGCAAAGATACTTATAACCGGTGAGCGGAGCAAATGCTTTTGCATAAAGCGAAAAATGATTACCTTTGCGGAACTCCCGAAATGCGTGTCAGTATATATGAACGGAAAAATATTGTCATCCATGGCGGCTCTGATTTTTGCCGCGACAGTTTCTGCGTCTGCCCAGCCAGGCATAGAGGCAGGATATCTCAATACGCAATACCGTAACCGCTATATCGCTTCAGACGAACTGCTCAGCAAATCTTCCATGAACGGCTTTTTCGTTGGGGCAAGCGATGACATAAAGTTCTTTGCCGGGCTCGGACTGCATACGGGATTGTATTACAATTATTCAAAGGATGCGACCAACACCGATGCGGGAGGCTTGTTTTCCATGTCCGGCACCCGTGAAGACCATGAGTTGAGCATTCCCGTACACCTTAAGTTTTCGTTCGATGTGGTTCCCGAGGTGAAGATTTTTGTATATGGAGGGCCGTCCCTCTATTTCGGGCTTGTCTCCGACGTGAAATATTCCCTGAAGGACGCTTCCGGAAATTCAATGGGCTACGTGTCCTATAACTATTATTCGGGCAAGGTGCGTACGGGAAACATGGACGAGTCGGCGGAGTCGTCTGTCGGCCAGTATCTTCCGTCTGAAAGGCATGACTGGTTCAATGTCACGATGGATGCCGGTATAGGGGTGCAGTTCATAGACCTCTTTGAAATCAGGTTCGGCTACGGGTGGGGACTTGTCAACCTTTACAAGAATGATTACGAGAGCGAACTTTATTGCAGGAAGAACGTGCTGCAGTTGTCCGCCGGATTCCGCTTTTGAGCGCAGGTGCCGAAACCGCAGCCAGGAGCCCTGAATCATGCAAATGGATTTTTTATGAGATTGTCGGAAAGAATCATAGGAATGGCGAGTTCTCCGATAAGGAAACTCACGCCTCTCGCCGATGCGGCAAAGGCACGGGGAGTGAAGGTATACCATCTTAATATAGGACAGCCTGACATCAAGTCTCCTTCCAAAGGCCTTGAGGCTCTGAAGAAGATTGACAGGACGGTCCTGGAGTACAGCCCGTCGCAGGGCTTTCTCTCGTTGAGGGAGAAAATATCCGGGTATTACGCCAGATGCGGGATGAATTATTCTCCGGAGCAGATTACGGTGACCTCCGGGGCATCCGAGGCCGTGCTCTTTTCATTCCTCGCCTGCATGGACCCCGGGGATGAACTCATTACGACAGAGCCGACCTACGCCAACTATCTTGCTTTTGCGGATGCGGCCGGAATAAGGGTAAGGACGTTGAAGACAGACATCCGCGCCGGTTTTGCCCTGCCTCCTGTGGAGAATTTCGAGGAACTCATCAACGAAAGGACAAGGGCAGTACTGATATGCAATCCCAACAATCCTTCGGGAACACTTTACGGCAGGCACGAGATGGAAATGTTGGCGGAGATAGTGAAACGGCACGGCCTTTACCTGTTTTCGGACGAAGTTTACCGTGAATTTGTTTATGACGGCAAGGAATATGTTTCTGCCGGCCATTTCGAAGACCTTGCGGACAATGTGGTTCTGCTCGATTCCTTTTCCAAGCGTTATTCGGAATGCGGCATAAGGGTCGGCGCACTGATCACGAAGAACAGGGCCGTTACCGAAGGCGTCCTCAAATTGTGTCAGGCAAGGCTCAGCCCGCCTTTGCTGGGACAGATAGTTGCGGAAGCATCCTGTGATGAAGACCAGTCATACCTTGACGGCGTGATAGCGGAATACGGCAGACGCCGCAAGGTCCTTCTGGAGTCTCTTTCAGCGATACCGGGCGTAGTGACTTCCGTGCCTCACGGCGCTTTTTATGCCATGGTGGCCCTTCCTGTGGATGATGCGGAAAAATTCTGTTCGTGGTGCCTTTCCGATTTCGAATATGAAGGGGAGACTGTCATGACGGCCCCGGCAACCGGTTTCTATATCACTCCGGGACTGGGAATGAACCAGGTCAGGATGGCTTATGTGCTGAATGAAGATGCGCTCAGGAGAGCTGTCTTCATTCTCGGCAGGGCACTCGAGGCCTATCCTGGCAGGAAAATATGATTCACAATGCTTTGATGAAGTCTCTTTGCTTTGAAAAATGGCATTTGTTTATTAAATTTGCAGGATTTCAGCCCCGAATGGGTGGAATCCTGCAAATTTTTGTTTGATAATTGAGATTTTAGTAATATGTCAGTAGCCGGTTTGTTCAAAAAATTGTTCGGTTCGAAGGCCGAAAGGGACCTTAAGCAACTTCAGCCGATTCTTCAGAAAGTGTTGGCGGCATACGCCGAAATCGACAGCCTGTCAGACGATGCCCTCAGGGAAAAGTCGCAGGAATTGAAACGCATTATCCGCGACAGGATAGCGGAGGACGAGGCGAGGATGGCGGAGATAAAGGAAGAACTCGAAAAGGACATTCCTCTTGATGAAAAGGAAGCCCTTGCCACCGAGTCGGACAAGCTCGTCAAAAAAGTGGACGAGGACATTGAAAAAGTCCTCGACGAGATACTTCCGGAGGCATTTGCCGTAATGAAGTCAACTGCAAGGAGGTTCAAGGAGAACGAGACCATAAGGGTCAAGGCTACCGATTTCGACAGGATGCTCAGTGCCTCAAAGGATTTTGTCTCCATAGAAGGGGATGAGGCAATATGGCACAACCACTGGATGGCAGGCGGAAATGAGATTACCTGGGACATGGTGCATTACGATGTGCAGCTTATCGGCGGTATCGTTCTTCATCAGGGCAAGATAGCCGAAATGGCGACAGGTGAAGGAAAGACTCTCGTGGCGACCCTCCCTGTGTTCCTCAACGCATTGGCCGGAAAAGGCGTGCACGTCGTTACTGTGAACGACTACCTGTCCAAGCGTGACTCCGAATGGATGGGGCCTCTCTACATGTTCCATGGCCTGTCGGTTGACTGCATCGACAAGCATCAGCCGAACAGCGAGGCGCGCAAGAAGGCATACGCCTGCGACATCACGTTCGGGACCAACAATGAATTCGGTTTCGACTACCTTAGGGACAACATGGCCGTATCTGTCAACGACCTCGTTCAGAGAAAGCACCATTACGCAATTGTCGACGAGGTGGACTCTGTGCTCATTGACGATGCCAGAACTCCGCTCATCATATCCGGTCCCGTGCCGAAAGGCGACGACCAGCAGTTTGACGAATTCAAACCGTATGTCGAGAAACTGTACAACAACCAGAGGGCTCTCGTCACCACCACTTTGAACGAAGCCAAGAAACTCATTGCGGCCGGCGACGAGAAGGAGGGAGGAAAACTGCTGCTCAGAGCCTACAAGGGACTTCCTAAATACAAGCCGCTCATCAAGTACCTGAGCGAGCCGGGCATCAAGCAATTGCTGCAGAAAACCGAAAATTATTACATCCAGGACAACGAACGGGAAATGCCGGTCGTTACCGATCCGCTGTATTTTGTCATCAACGAGAAACAGAACTCCGTGGACATGACTGACAACGGGCATGACCTGCTGAGCGGCACTTTGTC
>CALVDU010000014.1 GCA_944326375.1 uncultured Bacteroidales bacterium
AAATGATGTCGTCGCACCAATCCTGGTTGTCGAGATACCAGCGTACCGTCTTTTCGATGCCCTCCTCGAACTGGAGACTCGGCTCCCAACCCAGTTCCCGCTGCAGTTTGGTCGAGTCTATCGCATAGCGCAGGTCATGTCCCTTCCTGTCCTCGACGTACGTTATGAGGCTGTCGCTGCATCCTTCCGGATTGCCCAGAAGCCTGTCCACGGTACGGATGAGAACCCTCACGATGTCTATGTTCTTCCACTCGTTGAACCCGCCGATGTTGTATGTGTCCACAGGCTTGCCCTTATGGAATATCAGGTCTATCGCCCTCGCATGGTCCTCGACATAGAGCCAGTCGCGAACATTCTCGCCCTTTCCATACACAGGAAGCGGCTTGCGAAGCCTTATGTTGTTTATGAACAGAGGTATCAGTTTCTCAGGGAACTGATAAGGACCGTAGTTGTTCGAGCAGTTGGTGACTATAGTCGGCATCCCGTAAGTATCGTGGAATGCACGCACGAAATGGTCGCTTCCGGCCTTAGATGCGCTGTAGGGGCTGTGCGGCATGTATCTGGTATCCTCCCGGAAAAAGTCTTTCCCGTAGGCAAGATGATGTTCCGCAGAAGATGCCGTCGTCGTGAACGGCGCAGCAATCCCTTCCGGATCAGTCAGTTCAAGAGCACCGTAGACTTCGTCTGTAGATATGTGGTAGAAGCGGCACGGTATCTCCTCCCCGTCCCTCTCCTTTTTCCAGCCGGACGGCTCCCAAGCGAGCCTCGCAGCCTGAAGAAGGCTGAGCGTACCCAGGACATTGGTCCTTGCAAAAGTGAACGGGTCACTGATGATCCTGTCCACATGGCTTTCGGCCGCAAGGTGGATGATGCCGTCGATGTCGTGCTCCTCCATGACCTTCCTGACTGCGTCGAAATCGCAGATATCCGCCCTGACGAAAGTATAGTTCGCCATGCCCTCAACATCACGGAGGTTGGCAAGGTTGCCTGCATAGGTAAGTTTATCCATGTTGACTACATGATAGTCCGGATATTTGTTCACGAACAGCCTCACGACATGGCTTCCGATGAAGCCGGCGCCTCCAGTTATCAGTATGTTCCTTCTCATTGTATTGTCTTTTGTTCAGATAGCATCCCTGTCAGCGAATCCATCCAGTGCGGAATCCGGAGCCCGAAGGCGGTTTTGATCCGGCTCTTGTCAAGCACAGAATAATGAGGTCTCTGCACCTTGCTGGGCCATTCCTCGCTCCGGCACGGGGAAATGTCGCAATGATGTCCGCAAAGGGCGTTGATGGTTACGGCGAAATCGTACCATGAGCACACGCCCTCCCCGGTATAGTGATATATGCCCTGTTTTGAGTCAACGTCAGGGTCTGCCAGTATTGTCAGGATTGCCCGGGCAAGGTCTCCGGCGTATGTCGGACTCCCTACCTGGTCATACACGACTCTCAGGCACTCCTTTTCCCGGGTCAGCCTCTGCATCGTCTTCACGAAATTTTTTCCGTAGTGCGAGTAAAGCCATGCCGTACGGAGTATCACATGACGGCAGCCCGAAGCCGTAATTTCCTGCTCTCCTGCGAGTTTTGTGCGACCATACGCGCTTGCAGGCGACGGTGTGTCGGTTTCACGGTATGGTGTGCAGGCATTGCCAGGGAACACGTAATCCGTGGAGACATGCACGAGAAATGCCCCCGTCTCCTTCGCCGCCAATGCAAGGTTCCTGACGGCAAGACGGTTGACCCTGTCGGCTGTTTCCTCGTCGTCCTCTGCTCCGTCAACATTAGTGTAGGCGGCACAGTTCACGATTGTGTCCGCCCCGTATGATTTTACGGCCGACAGAACCGCAGCGGCATCGCAAATGTCGAGGATCTCGATCCTGTCGTCCGGGCCGCCCGCTGCAATGTCCGAAAATATGAATTCATGCTCCGGATGTGCCGACGACAGAGTACGGAGTTCCCGGCCGAGTTGTCCCCCGGCGCCGGTCACGAGTATTCTTCTACTTTGCATAATAGTCACGGTTATAGTCAAACAAGTCCGCCGCATCCTTCAGAAGCGGATGCCTGCTGTCCTTTTCGGAAAGGATGATGTCCTCATGGGGTATTCTCCAGTCGATGCCGAGCGCCGGGTCATTCCACGCTATCGCTCCCTCGCTCGAAGGGCAATAAAGATTGTCGCACTTGTACTGGAAAACGGCCGTTTCGCTCAGCACGGAAAAACCATGGGCGAAACCCCTCGGAATGAACAGCTGCCGCTTGTTGTCTTCAGAAAGTTCCACTGCGACATGCCGCCCGAAAGTCGGAGATCCGACACGTATGTCAACGGCAACGTCGAGCACACGCCCCCGAACGGCCCTGACAAGCTTGCTCTGCGCATGCTCCCCTTTCTGATAGTGAAGCCCCCGCACTACTCCGTAGCACGATTGGGATTCGTTGTCCTGGACAAAGTCGACAGGACGCACCTCCCTGTCGAAAACAGACTTGTTCCAACTCTCGTAAAAATATCCCCTGCCGTCCCTGAACACCTTGGGCTCAATAATATATACGCCCGGCAGTCCTGTCTCAATCACTTCCATGCCCCTGTCATTTGCGGTTCAGTATCTTCAGGAGGTATTGCCCGTACTGGTTCTTGCTCATCGGCTCTGCCACCTCCCGCACCTTGTCTGCCGTTATCCAGCCCTTCCCGTACGCTATCCCTTCGAGGCAGGCAATCTTGAGGCCCTGCCGTTTCTCTATCACCTCAACAAAAATCGATGCGTCTGCGAGAGAATCATGCGTTCCCGTGTCAAGCCAGGCGTACCCTCTGTCCATCGTCTTAACCTTCAGTTCACCGGAACGCAGAAATTCCTGGTTGACCGTCGTGATTTCAAGTTCGCCCCTCGGGGAGGGCTTTATCCCGGATGCTATGTCGACAACCTTGTTCGGATAGAAATACAGGCCTACCACAGCATAGTCCGACTTCGGATTTGCAGGTTTCTCCTCTATTGAAAGACAATTCCCTTCCCCGTCAAATTCCGCCACCCCGTAACGTTCGGGGTCCTCGACCCTGTAGCCGAATATCGTCGCCTTATGCTCCTCCTCTACTGACCGGACGGCATCCTTCAGCAGAGAAGACAGCCCGGACCCGTGAAAAATGTTGTCCCCGAGCACCAGACATACCGAATCGTCCCCTATGAAATCCTTGCCGATGATGAATGCCTGCGCAAGCCCGTCCGGACTCGGCTGTTCGGCATAACTGAAGCGCACCCCGAAGTCCGACCCGTCCCCGAGGAGACGGCGGAATGCAGGAAGGTCCGTGGGCGTGGAGATTACAAGGATGTCCCGGATGCCGGCTGTCATCAGCACCGATATCGGGTAGTACACCATCGGCTTGTCATATATAGGAAGCAACTGCTTGCTCACGCCCTTAGTTATCGGGTATAGGCGGGTTCCCGAGCCTCCGGCCAATACTATTCCTTTCATTTTCCTTGATTTAGTTCAGATTTGCAAAGATACGAAATTTTCTAACTGATTTTGCTGTAATCCTGAACTACATTATACTTGTTCTTCCGTATTTCCCTCGCCAGACCGTAATTCTCCGGAGAAGACAAATCAGGATCTGCTTCGAGCACTGACTGGGCACCCTGCCGGGCGTCATTCAGAATCAGACCGTCCTTTGCAAGGGAAGCGATGCCGAGCGTAACGGGCAGGCCGCTCTGCTGGGTGCCTTC
>CALVDU010000015.1 GCA_944326375.1 uncultured Bacteroidales bacterium
GTAAAATCTGGGATTTTCGCCGGCGGTAAGGGTGCATACAAGGGCACATGCCGAGCATACAAAGAAAAAACAGATTATATGCGAGCAGGCGGTCGCAGAAATCAAGGTAAGGCTGGACAATCCCTCGGAAACCGTTACTTCAATTGCCGACGAATTGAATTTTTGTGACGGGGCCGGGCTGAGCAGCTTTTTTAAAAGACATGAGGGAATTTCCCCTACGGAATACAGACGCAGGACGCTTTCTCACCTCAGGCCATAACGGCACTGAACACACGCATGAAATTGCCTCCGGCAATCTTTTCAATGTCCCGGTCAGAATAACCCCTTTCCCTCAATTCTTTGAATATTAGAGAAAAATCGGCAACGCTGTCCATGCCGGAAGGCGTGACGGCAATCCCGTCGAAATCGGAGCCGAGTCCCACGTGGTCAATTCCGGCCACGGAAACAGCATGGTCTATATGGTCGGCGATTTTCTTGTACGACGGACGCGGAAGTGCTGCCAGCCTGTCCATGATGTCGTACCAGGCTTCCCGTTTTGCGTTATCAGACGGGTCTGCAATGAACGCAGCCTCTACTGCATCCCCTGTTTCTTCGAGTCCCGACTCTTCAAGTATCCTGGCAAATCCTGCATCAAGAAAGACAGGATAGAAATTTATCTGAATCACTCCCCCGTTTGCTGCCAAAGCCCGGAGCATGTCATCCGTCATGTTGCGAGGATGGTCGGACAAAGCCCGGCAGCACGAATGGCTGGCAATGACAGGCGATGAGGAGCATGAAATCACGTCATGGAATGCCCTGTCGGAAATGTGCGACACGTCTATCATCATCCCGAGACGGTTCATTTCCCTTACAGTTTCTTTGCCGAATTCGCTCAATCCTCCCCAGCGATGACCGTCGGCGCAAGAGTCGCAGATTTCATTGTCCTTTGAATGGCACAGGGTCATGTAGCGTACGCCCATGCGATAAAAGTGCCTCAGCAAAGGCAGGGATTTCTGTATTGCGGAGCCGTTCTCGATTCCCACAAATACAGAAGTGAGACCTTTTGCCTTGTTGGCATAGGCCTCCTCCGGAGAACTGGCAAAAGCCGCCTTGTCCGGATTTCCATAGACGGCATCTTCAAGAGTTGCGAAAAGTTCAAGAGCGTATGAGGTGGATTCCGCAGGGGAAAGCCCGGGCGGGACATAAAGGGCGAAGAAGGCCCCGTCCACGCCACCTTCCTTCATTCTCGGGAAATCCACATGTCCCCTCGTGTTCCGCCTGCCGATGTCAGTGAGGCGGTAAATCTGCGAGGGGGTGTCACAATGAGAATCCAGGACAAACATGGCTCTATAAGTTTCCTGCAGCCACATTACGCTGGCGGACGGCTTCATACAATACCATTGCAGTTGCAACGGACACGTTCAGCGAAGATATGCCGCCGGCCATAGGAACTGCCGCAGTCTCGTCGGAAAGTTCGAGCATGCCTTTTGAAATTCCTTTTCCTTCAGACCCCATGACTATTGCGCACGGCCCGGTCATGTCTACCGAGTATATCTTCCTTTCCGCCTTTTCCGTGGCGGAGATGATTTTGAAGCCGTTGTGCTTCAGACTGTATGCGGCGAGTTTGAGATTAGGCACTTTTGCCACGTCAATCCTCATGAGGGCTCCTGCAGAGGCCTTTATCGCCTCCGCATTTATTGCTGCGCCTCCTTTTGCAGGCAGGATTATTCCGCTGCCTCCTGTACATTCGAGAGTGCGGGCAATTGCTCCGAGATTCCTCACGTCGCTCACGCCGTCAAGAATTACCACAAGAGGGGCCTTTGACGTTGTCAGGGCATTGTTTATCAGGACTTCATGGTCAACATACTCTATTTTCGGAATGTATGCCACCACACCCTGGTGCGCACCCTTTTCAATCCTGTTCAGCCTTTCCACGGGCACAAACTGGTATTGGATCCGTGCGGATGTCACGAGGGACATCAGTTCTCGGTACTGCGGACCGTCCATTCCCTGTTTGACGAGAACTTTTTCTATTGTCTTTCCTGCCCTTATGGCTTCGATCACCGGGTGTATCCCGAAAAGATGCTGTGTTTTCTGCTGCTCTTCCATAATTAGACGTATTATATCAGGGAGCCCCATTCGTCGGTCTTGGCGTCGAGATCCCGTTTGAGTTCGAGGTATTCGCGGGTCAGTTCCATGATGTCGTCGTCAGGTCCGGGTGCTGCAAGCACCGCCTCGATTGACTTCATCCTCGTTTCATCCTCCTCGATTGCCTTTTCGAGAAATGAGATTCTGTTCTTTATCTTGCGTTCCTCCTTTGAAACGAACTTGCTTTTGCGGTATTCCTCCCGGGACTCCTCCTTTTTTGCCTCTACGGCAGGAGAAGGTTGTGCCGCTGCAGGATTATGGCGTTCGAGTTCATTGAGAGACTCGAGTTTGCGCCTGCGCAAGAAGTCTTCCACCCCACCGAGATGCTCCTTGACTTTCCCGTCACGAAATTCGTACAATTTGTCCACAAGACCTTCGAGGAAGTCCCTGTCGTGCGATACTATGATGAGAGTGCCGTCATACGCCTTCAGAGCCTGTTTCAGTATGTCTTTTGAGCGGATGTCCATGTGGTTGGTAGGCTCGTCCAATGCCAGGAGATTGTACGGCTTCAGAATCAGTTTGGCCATTGCGAGCCTTGCCCTCTCGCCTCCGCTCAGCACGGCGACCTTCTTGTCTATGTCCTCCCCCTTGAACAGGAATGCACCGAGGATGTCCCTCAATTTCGTTCTCACATCGCCTACGGCAATCCTGTCAAGAGTTCCGAATACGGTGTCATTCTTGTCGAGGATGTCTTCCTGATTCTGTGCGTAATAGCCGATGTTCACGTTATAGCCGGTCGAAGCCTCGCCTGCAAGCGGCTCCAGTTCCCGCATTATGATTCTCATGAGGGTGGTCTTTCCCTCTCCGTTCCTTCCCACGAGTGCCACCTTCTCACCTCTTCTGACCTCTATGTCAGCCCCTGTGAACACGGTCTTTTGAGGATAGCCCGCAGTCAGTCCGACAGCCTTGAACACCACATCCCCTGAGCGCGGTGCAGGAGGGAATTTGACGGTAAGTGCGGAATTGTCCTCCATGTCCACTTCTATCCTCTCCAGTTTGTCCAATTGCTTGATACGGGACTGGACCTGATTGGACTTGGTGGGCTTGTAGCGGAAGCGTTCGATGAAATCCTCCGTCTTCTCTATCATCCTCTGCTGGTTCTCGTATGCCGCACGCTGCTGTGCTATGCGTTCCTTGCGGAGTTCGAGATACTTGCTGTACGGCACTTTGTAGTCATGGATGTGGCCGAGCATGATTTCAACAGTGCGGTTCGTGATGTTGTCGAGAAATTTTCTGTCATGGGATATGAGCACGAGAGAGCCCTTATAGTCCTTCAGATAGTCTTCAAGCCACTCTATGGATTCGATGTCGAGATGGTTGGTAGGCTCGTCAAGAAGCAGCACGTCCGGCTTGGAAAGCAGGATCTTGGCCAGTTCAATCCTCATGTTCCATCCCTGGCTGAAAGTTTCCGTGGGCCTGTCCAGTTCTTCCGGACGGAAGCCCAGCCCGAGAAGGGTCCTTTCAGCCTGTACGCGTGGCGATTCCGCACGGGAATAGTTCAGACGGTCGTTGGCGTCATTCATCCTGACGATGAGGTCCTGATATTCTTTCGAATCATAGTCGGTCCTCTCCCCCAGTTCCTTCATGAGGGCATCAAGTTCGTCTTCCAGCCTGAAGAGTTCAGAAAAAGCGGTCATGGTCTCGTCGATGACGCTTTTTCCCTTGTGATGCTCCATTATCTGGGGCAGATAGCCTATACGCATTCCCGAAGACAGGGACACCTTGCCCGAAGTCGGGCTCTGAAGCCCGCAGATGAGTTTGAGTATGGTGGTCTTGCCCGCGCCGTTCTTGCCGACAAGTCCTATCTTGTCGTTTTCGCTGATGTGGAAATTTATGTCGTCGAGAAGGGTGAAACCCCCGTAGGCGACAGTCAGGGAGTTTATCGATATCATTCCTTGCCGCCCTTTTCAGGCTCGTCCTCGCCCTTTATCCCTTCCTTGAAATTCTTTACGCCTTTCCCGAGGCCTTTCATAAGCTCCGGAATCTTCTTTCCTCCGAAGAAGAGCAGGACAATCAGGACTATTATCAGGATTTCCCATCCTCCGAGTCCGAATATCAGTGGATAAATTGTCATAACACGTCTATAAGTTTTTCTCGATGAGTTCTTTCAATGCGGCAGGACACCTTACGGGATGTCTTGTGACGGAGTCGATGAAGCCGAGGGTCACCGTACCGGTGCACAACAGTTCATTGTGCTGGTTGTAGATTTCCGTGTCCACGACGAGTTTCGCCATTGGGACTTTGCTGATTTCGGAAACTATCCTTATGGTGTCCCCCATCTTGGCAGGCAACTTGTAATGAGCCTCCACGGACACTATCGGAAGCATTACGCCGTCCCTTTCGATTTTCTCTATCGGAAGCCCGTATTTCTTCATCATGTCGGAACGTCCGCACTCGAAGAACCTTATGTAGTTCGAGTGGTGGACGATTCCCATCTGGTCGGTCTCGTAATACCTTATGTCGAGTTCAAGTTCCGATTTCATGGCCATTCGCTAAAATTATGGAAATCAGCCTTTCAGGGCCTTGAGAGATGCTTTGGCAGCCTCGATTTTGGCGATGGAGTCGGCTTCCTTCTTCCTCTCGACCGCCACGACATGCTCCGGTGCCCCGTTCACGAATTTTTCGTTTGAAAGTTTCTTGCGGACGGAAGCGAGGAATTTCTCCTGATATTCTATTACGGCCTCCAGTTTGGCGATTTCTTCGGCGGCATCCACATGTCCCGTGAGCGGGACGAACATTTCATGTGTCTTCACGAGGAAGGACACGCCTGCAGAGTTGTCGGCAGGCTTTCCGGCCACCTCCATGTCAACATTGGCAAGCTTGCGTATGGCGGCATTTGCCTCCGACGGAAAGTCTGCCTTTGCCCTGAGGGCAAGTTTCTCCTTCGGGGAAATGTTTTTCTGCTGGCGTATGCTGCGCACTGCCGTAACCGCTTCGCACGCAAGGTCGAATTTCGCAAGGAAGTCGGCATCAAAGCCGTCAGAGACAGGATAACGCTGGAGCATTATCGTCTCGCCCTCGTTCCTCTGCTTCATGTTCTGCCACAATTCCTCGGTTATGAAAGGCATTACAGGATGTATCATCTTCAGCAGAGCCTCAAAAAAGTCCATTGAAGCCTCGTATGTCTTTCTGTCTGCACCTGCACCGTATGCCGGTTTCACAAGTTCCAGATACCATGCGCAGAAGTCATCCCAGAACAATTTGTATATTGCCATGAGGGCATCAGAAATCCTGAATTTGGAGAAATGGTCTTCCACGGTCTCCACGACGCTGTTCAGTTTGGAGCGGAACCACTTCACTGCAACTGCCGCTGCCTCAGGCTGCTCCGCATTCTCATCCACAGACCAGCCTGCAATCAGACGGTAAGCGTTCCATATCTTGTTGCAGAAATTCCTGCCCTGTTCCACCTGCGTTTCGTCGTAGAGGATGTCGTTTCCTGCTGAACTGCACAGAAGCATGCCTATGCGCACAGCATCTGCTCCGTATTTTGCTATGAGGTCGAGAGGGTCCGGAGAATTGCCGAGTGTCTTGGACATCTTGCGGCCCAGTTTGTCCCTCACGATGCCTGTAAGATAGACATTGCGGAACGGCACTTCGTGCATGAATTCGTTTCCTGCCATTATCATCCTCGCCACCCAGAAGAAAAGGATGTCCGGGCCTGTCACGAGGTCGTTGGTAGGATAATAGTACGCAAGATCCCTGTTTGCCTGCACTTCAGGATGTCCCGGTTTTGCGGCGTCAAACACGGAAATTGGCCAGAGCCATGAAGAGAACCATGTGTCGAGCACGTCCTCATCCTGCTTCAGGTCGGCGGCAGAAATGTCAGGATTCAATTTTCTGGCAGCCTCCAGCGCGGCCTCAGGAGTCGGCTCGACGACGAATCTGCCGTCCGGCAGATAATATGCAGGGATTCTCTGACCCCACCACAATTGGCGGGAAATGCACCAGTCCCTGACATTTTCCATCCAGTGACGGTATGTGTTCCTGTATTTGTCCGGAATCAGTCTTACCTTTCCGCTTTCCACGGATTCGAGCGCATCCTTTGCAAGGCTCTCCATCTTCAGGAACCATTGCATCGAAAGTTTAGGTTCTATGACTGCGTCGGTCCTTTCGGAATATCCTACAGGGGAAGTGTAATCCTCCACCTTTTCGAGGTTTCCGGCTTCCCTCAGCATCGTCTCGATCTTCTTTCTTGCCTCGAACCTGTCTTCTCCGACGAGAATCCGAGCCTTTTCATTCAGACGTCCGTGCTCGTCGATGATGTCCAGCACAGGAAGATTGTGCCTGATGCCGATTTCATAGTCGTTGATGTCGTGTGCAGGGGTGACCTTGAGGCATCCGGTACCGAAATCCATTTCCACATAACTGTCTTCAATGACAGGTATTTCCTTGTTTATCAGCGGAATCAGGACTTTTTTGCCTTTCAGCCAATGATACCTTTCGTCGGCAGGGTTCACGCAGATTGCTGCATCCGCCATTATGGTTTCCGGCCGGGTCGTGGCTATGACAAGATATTTGTCGGTAGGATTCCCGTTTCCGTCGGAAATGAAATATCTCAGGTGGTAGAATTTGCTGACGGTGTCCCTGTGGATTACTTCCTCGTCGCTCACTGCGGTCAGTCCGACCGGATCCCAGTTCACCATGCGCACGCCGCGGTAGATGTAGCCTTTCTTGTAGAAATACACGAAGGTATTGATGACAGCCTCGCTCAGGTCAGGGTCCATCGTGAATTTGGTCCTGTCCCAGTCACAGGATGCTCCGAGTTTGCGCAACTGGCCCAGAATGATGCCGCCGTGCTTCTCTTTCCATTCCCATGCATGTTTCAGGAATTCTTCCCTCGTGAGGTCCTCCTTGCTGATGCCTTCGGATTTCAATTTGGCGACCACCTTGTTTTCGGTTGCGATTGAAGCATGGTCAGTCCCCGGCACTCAGCAGGCGTTCTTCCCGTCCATCCTTGCCTTCCTTATGAGCACGTCATTGAGGGTATTGTTCAGGACATGGCCCATATGGAGGATTCCTGTGACGTTAGGAGGTGGAATGACTATAGTGTAGGGTTCCCTTTCATCAGGTTCCGAATGGAAAAACTTGTGTTTTAGCCAGTATTCGTACCATTTGTCCTCCGTCTCGGCAGGATTGTATTTGGCAGATAATTCCATATTGTCAGTAATTTGCTGTTGTTCAACAATTTGAATGTTCATGGCAGCCAATGTGCCAAAAACTCCCCAAAGATAGCAATAATTTTTGTCTTTACACTGCCCCGCAGGGTGCGGACAAATCCTTGATTGCGGCATAGACCTTATGCACCGGAAACCCCATTATGGTATAGAAAGAGCCTTCTATGCGGTCTATGCCCACGTATCCTATCCATTCCTGGATCCCGTATGCCCCGGCCTTGTCAAAAGGCTTGTATCTGTCTATGTAATAATTGATTTCTTCGTCAGTCAAAGGGAGAAAACTGACTTTTGCGACATCCTCGAAGGTCGTTTCCCTGCTTTCGGAGCGCATGGTGACTGCCGTAATCACCTCATGCTCCCTGCCTGACAGCGACGAGAGCATCTTAAATGCCTCCTCCCTGCCATGAGGTTTCCCGAGGGGCTGTTCCCCGCACAGGACCATCGTGTCAGCGGTTATGAGGATTTCATCCGCCTCAAGTGCCCTGTGGAAACCGTGTGACTTGCCTTTCGACATCAGGGACGGAATTTCTCTCGCTGATCCGATGCCGCCGAAGTCTTCCACATAATTGTTGAGCGTATCGACTTCAAACTCCACATCAAGGCCGGCAAGGAGTTCTTTCCGCCTCGGGGATGCACTCCCGAGGATTATGCGTTTCCCGCAAAGGTCCATAACTTCAGAATTTTTCCTTATAGACGCCCACGTCAAGTGTCCATTTGCCCTGTGCCTTCATCACGGCTTCAAGAGTTTTGCGCACGCAGCGTTTGCCGCCCGCAAGCGGGGAGATGAAGTCGGCGGCAGCCTTGACTTCATCTACGGCGTCAGCCGGGCAAACGCCGCAGCCACATTTCACGATGACCGGAATATCCGGCAGATCGTCACCGAAATACATTACTTCCTCCGGCCTGAGACCGTATTTTGCGCAGAAGTCATCGAAGTCCTCAATCTTGTCTCTGGAGCCGAGATATACATCCTCCGCCTTGACACCGCAGGTCAGGAAACGTTTCCTTATGCTCTCGGACCTTCCGCCCGTGATTATCGCAACAGGAAAGCCCTTCATGTAAGCCATGCGGATTGCAAAGCCGTCCTGCGAGTCGAATTTCCTGTACAATTCCCCGTCAAGGTCGGCAAGTATGCCCCCGTCGGTCAGCACACCGTCCACGTCGAAAGCAAATGCCCTGATTTTCCTGAAAATTTCTTCCATGCGTCAGGATTTGGTGCCGTTTCCGAATCCGCCCATTGGGAAGGTGAGCTTAGGCTCGCCGTTGAACTTTATCGGTCCGAAATGAGCCTCGTACTTGCTGATGTTGTCCTGGAGGGCGACGAGGAATTTCTTTGCGCTCTCGGGTGTCATGAGAATCCTGCTCGTGACCTCCGGCTTGTTCATTCCCGGGAGCATGGTGGCGAAATCCACAAGGAATTCGCTCGGGGAGTGGGTTATGATCGAAAGGTTGGAATAGTTGCCTTTGGCAACGTCCTGCCTGATGTCAAAACTGAATTTTTCCTTGTTGTCGTTGTTTTCCATATTTTTTTGCCTTTGGGTATATCCATAAAAAACAAAAGAGGTCGTCGCCACTCACGTGGGGACCCCTCATACTAACCACATAATTAATAACACTAAAACTGATAACCAATAAGTCGAGGTGCCAAGCAGAATCGAACTGCTGTGCATGGTTTTGCAGACCATTGCCTAACCACTCGGCCATAGCACCTTATTTTTCCGTCAGCACACCGCCGAAAAACGGCTTCCGTCAAACAAGACTGCAAATATAGCAACTATTTTTCAATTGTGCAAACATTTTGGCCACTATATGGCGACATTCTTCTCCGGAACTTACCGCAAGTGCCGGTTCTCCTGACGTTGAGCCTATTCAACATAGAGGAAAAGTCCCTTCAGATACTCCCCTTCCGGATGATAGATGTTTACGGCGTGGTCTGCCGGCTGGTTCAGCCTGTCAAGAATCCTCACGCTCCGTCCCGTAGATGCGGCCGCAGAGAACACGGCAAGGGCAAAAGCCTCCTTGTCCACCACCTGCGAGCAACTGTACGTAAATATGAGGCCACCAGGTGCAACCTTGGAAATCGCAGACGCATTGAGTCTCTGGTATGCCCTGAGGGCATTTTTCAGGGCGCCCCTGTGTTTGGCGAAAGCCGGAGGATCCACGATGATGAGGTCGAATTTCCCTTCGGGCACATTTTTCAGCCAGTCTATCGCATCGGCGCACACGCTCTTGTGCCTGTCTGCACCGAAACCGTTCAGGGCGACGTTCCTTTCCACCATTTCCACGGCCTTTTTGGAACTGTCAACCGACTCGACGTATGATGCTCCGCCGGCAAGGGCGTAGACGGAAAAGCCTCCGGTGTAGCAGAAAAGGTTGAGCACCTTCCTGCCGGATGAATGCTTTTCGACCAGGGCCCTGTTTTCCCTCTGGTCGAGGAAAAAGCCTGTCTTCTGTCCGGATGTCCAGTTTACGAAAAACTTGTGTCCGTTCTCGGATACGGTCTGCTCGTCATCTGCAAAATCATCTCTGCGCCACAGGTAGGAATCAACAAGATCGAGGCCGGCCTTGAACGGGGCTGTTCCGGAACTCTTGTCATATACGGCCTTCAGCGAATCGCCATATACATTGCGCAGAGCCTCGCAGATTCTCTTCCGTGCCCGGAACATGCCGGCAGAATGCGCCTGCATGACGCATACTCCCCCGTAATAATCTATGATGAGCCCGGGAAGATTGTCCCCTTCCCCGTGCACGAGGCGGTAGCAGTCTGTACCGGATGTCCCCGAAGATGCCAGACCGACCGATTTTCTCAAGGACAATGCCCTTGAAATCATGGTTTCCCAAAAGTCGGGAGCTGTCACGTCGGAGTCGAAACTCAGGATTCTGACCGCAATGGATCCTATCTGCCAATGTCCTGCCGCAAGGAATTTCCCGTCAGAGGAATGTACCGCGACGATGTCGCCTTCCTCCGGATGCCCCTGCACTTGTGCGACCGCTCCGGAGAAGACCCAGGGATGAAAACGCAGTATGGAGTCCTCGCGTCCTCTCTTCAATATTATTTTTATCATAGTTGATTTCTTTTTTGGGGTTGTCGTCGGTTTATTCAGCCGCAGGCTGCACCTTTTCGGATTTCATGAGGCGGAGATACATTTCCCTGCACACCCATGCGTCTGTGGCTGCATATTTCTCCTGCTGCTCCGAAAGCGTTTCCGCCTCCCAGTTGGACAATTGCTGGGTCTTGGATACCTTGTAGCCGAGAATGATTGCCGACATTTTCTTGACACTCTTGTCCCGGATGCCGTAATCCCCGACAATCTTCTGCAGGTCAACGAAAGACCTCGGCGTAAAATCCGCATATTTCTGAAGTCCCCTGATGTCGTCGGCAACCGCCGCCCCGATTTTCAGTATCCTTTCGTCCGAAAGTATGGAACAGAGACGCTTGTGCATTCCGAGCGTCTTGATCCTGAAAAGGAAGGCCCTTTCTGCTCCCGACAGCTGGAGCAGGGCAACCCCGTACCGGGGCTGCGAAGAGGAAAAGCACGGTCTTGTCTCCGTGTCGAAGCCTATCACTTTTTGGGAGCGCAGATAAGCGACCGCCCTGCTGAAATCGGGGCCGGTTGTTTCTATTACCTTTATTTTGCCGGGAAAACTGATGAATTCCAGCTGTTGCAGGTCTTCTGCCGAAATGCTACTGATATACATGGAACAGGCTTTTATAGATTATGGAAGCCGTCGAGTCGGGTGTCTCTGCACAAGGCGGAAGATAACGGACGTCTGCCGGGATGAGTCTTGTGGTTTCCGTTTCAGAGCCCGGAGCCCGGTTGTACTTGTAGTCTTCCTTGAAGCAACCGTCCCTGTCCAGGCTTTCCACGTTAGGATTGTATGCCGGCACCATAAGATACCCTTCCGCTTCCGGCAGGGCAATTCTGTGCGTGAACCGGCCCTCGGAACGGAGAATCCTGTAGCATTCCTCCGACATGGCATCTGCCGGACTGATGAAGGCACATTCCTCCGAAACCAGAGAGCGGTATTCCGCCGCTTCCGGCGTATCGGCACCGAGCAGTTCCGTAAGGGCAGCGTTCATTTGGCCTATATGCCCGTGCCAGCGCATATCGTCAAGGATGACAGCATCGAGCCTGCCTTTGTTCCCTGAATTGGAATACATGTCCAGAAAGGCCTTCACGTCTTCGGCTGGATTGCCGGTAAATTGAGGCGAAAGGCATACGCATTCGAATTTTCCTGCATCGGAGCCGGCTTCGGAATCTACTGCTTCCCGCTTTTTTGCTTCAGCCGCCGAAACAGAGCCATACACCCCCGAAGCGATCACGTCCACGTCAGCCCACACGCCCACGGTGTCCGCCTCCGGGACAATCCTGAAAATGTGCCTGAACACCGACTGCAGCGGCGCCACGACATGCATCCTCTTTCCGGCCGCTCCGAACATGGAGCAGATGTCGTCATATCCGTACCCGGACATGAGGGACGAAGAAAGGACTAACATCTTGGCCTTGCCCTTTTCCGTCCCCATCCTGTGGTCGAACGGATGCGAATAGCAACGTCCGTTCACGGCCTCCACAGCGCATCTTGCCGCAGTTTCCCTGAGAAATGTCTCATTCATCGTTTTCAGATAACCGGCATAGGGAGCATCGGCAATATCGAAAATGGCGCATATCTTCTCCCCTGCAAAATCCGGAAGGCTGTCAGGGAGATTCCTCCCGTCGATATTGTCGAACCTGTCGGAAAGCACGAGTGTCTCGCACACTATTGCGGTCTCCACGAGGGGCCCGATCACGGTCACGGAGCCGGAATTGTCCCTGTCGTCATATTCGGAAATGATGCCGTAGGCTGCCGACGAGGTGTCGGAAAGCGCCCGTGTCACGTACTGCAGGGGCGGAACGGAGACTTCCCTGCCCTTTCTGCATGAAACGGACAAGGCAAGCAGTGCGAAAAACAGGATTAAATATCTGTACATAAATGTTTTCTTGTCAATTAACGGCCGGCATGCCTGCCGCCGGCAAAAAACTGCCACACAAAGGTATATAATTTTCCATTCTTCCTACAATAAAATCGATATATTTTCCTGTTGCGCCGCTCTTGCACAAAGTTTAAAAATATTGTACCTTTGTCTGGTTTACGAATTGACAAATCTTAAAACTGAAACATCATGGCAAGCATTTCTAAAAAGGCACAGCAGATGCCGGCATCAGCCATCAGGAAACTTATCCCCCTTTCCGATGCAGCAAAAAAACAGGGCGTAAAAGTATATCACCTCAATATGGGGCAGCCGGACATAACCTCCCCCGACTGCGCTCTGGAAGCCGTGAGAAACCTGCGGATGAGAAACGTGTCCTACAGCAACTCCGCCGGCCTCATCGAACTCAGGGAAGGGCTTGTCAACAGATATTATAAAGGTATCGGCATCGACCTGGACATTTCGGAAATAATAGTTACCGTAGCGGGCAGCGAGAGCATCAACATGGCTCTTGAAATCACCTGCGACGAAGGCGACGAAGTGCTGGTAATCGAACCGTTCTACACCAACTACAACACTTTTGCATTCATGAACGGCCTTACCCTGAAGGCCATTCCTACCGATATCCGCAACGGTTTCCAGGTCCCGGACATAGAGGAATTCGAAAAGGCCATTACCGACAGGACGAAGGCAATCCTGATCTGCAATCCGGGCAACCCTACCGGAACCCTCTATTCCAAAGAAAGCATGCTCGCCCTCGGTGAAGTGGTCAGGAAGCATGACCTTTTCCTGATTTCCGACGAGGTGTACAGGGAATTCTGCTATACGGACGAGCCACACTTTTCTGCAATGCACATCCCGGGACTGGGACAGAACGTGATTCTTGTGGATTCCGTATCCAAGAGATACAATCTGTGCGGTGCGCGCATCGGCTGCATCGTGTCGCACAACAAGGATGTCATGACTGCAGCAATGAAATATGCACAGGCGCGCCTTTGCCCTCCGGTACTCGGACAGCATGCCGCTATCGGGGCGCTCGACACCCCGCAGGAATACTTCAGCGAAGTCCGCAAGGAATACATAAAGAGAAGGGACTATATGATAAACAGGCTGAACGAAATCCCGGGAGTGTACACTCCGCTTCCGATGGGAGCCTTCTATACCATAGCCGAACTCCCTGTGGACAATACGGAGACATTTGCAAGGTGGATGCTTGAGACATTCCGTCTTGACAACGAAACGACGATGGTGACTCCGGCCGCTTCATTCTACAAGACTCCTGGAAAGGGCCTGAACCACGCCCGTATCGCATACGTGCTTGAGGTGCCAGAACTTGAAAGGGCTCTGTGCTGCCTCGAAGAAGGCTTGAAGCAGTATCCGGGAAGGACACTTTAGGACGGCGTGCCGCCGGAAGTGCGGAATTACTGCTTTACGGCATTCAGCGTGAGCAGGGTGATTTCCGGAGGAGTGCCGACCCTGGAAAGTATTGCGGTTTCTCCCAGGCCTATGTTCACATACAGGAACCTGTCCCCGTCCTGATACAGGCCTCTGTATTCCTTGTAGAGGAATCTGCTCGGAGAAAGCCCGAAAATTGAAATCTGCATTGCATGAGTATGCCCCGACAAGGTCAGATCCGTGTCGGGGTATCTTCTTAAGGTCTCTTTCCAGTATGAAGGATCGTGGCTTACGAGGACACAGAACCGTCCGCCGGCGTCAGCCATTGCAGCGTCGAGGTCCCCGTGTGACGGGAAATGCGGTGTGCCGGAAGTATTTTCTATGCCGGCGATCACTATCGAGGAGGTGTCCCTGCCGTCGGACGACACTCTTTCGAGAACGACGCTTTCATTCATCAGCACTTCCATCCCCATATCTTCTTCCCGGCTTATGACTTTCCTGACGGCTTCATCACGCTCTTGATCCGTCAGGGAATTGTCATATATGCAGTAGTCGTGGTTGCCCAGCACGGAATATACCCCGTCAGGGGCACGCAGACGGGAAAGTATGGTGTCGCATCCGTCGATTTCATCCGGAGAATATGTGACCATGTCACCGCTGAAGATTATGGCATCGGCACTCAGCGAATTTATGGTCCGGACAATCTTCTCCAGCTGCCCGTGCCTGTTCTTGAAAGACATGAGATGCAGGTCCGACACATGAACTATCCTGTAGCCGTCGAATTCTTCAGGCAGACGGTCCGAAACGATTGTCTTCTCATTCACGTCAATCATGTTTATTTCCACAGCCCTCCCGTAAAGGAACGCCAGCGGCGGCAACAGAAGTGCAAACAGTCCGTATCTGAACGCACGCCTGAATTTCAGCCCGAAAAGGGAAAGCACTCCGGACACGGCGAGCACAAGGATCAGGACGACGATTTCCGATACGGCAATTATGGACAGCGTGAAGGTTATTTCCATATTATATTTCAGATAATGTTTCCGTTATTCGGGGAATGAGCATTGAGCGGACGTATTCTTCTTCCATGAAATGCGTTCCGTCATATATGGAATATGAATTCCCGAAATGTTTTCTGTACGTGCGTATGCTCACTATTCCGCTCCTGCGGTAATGGTCCCGCGTGCCGAAAAAGGCGAAAAAACTGTCTTTGCCTCCGGCTTTCGGGGAATTTCGAAGAGCCTCGCGCCTCAGGCTGCGATATTTCCTCATGGTCCTGAACGTAAAGTGCAGCCTTTGCCTGTCACCTGCCTTAGGCTTGTATATGGTGTCAAGAAGCCACGTCACGCCCGGAATCAGGGCAAGGAATGCCAGGTAACCGAAATAAAGCGGCGCATTCAGGGACGGCGACACCAGGATATGAGGCAATCCTTTTATTTTTATGGCATTCAGAGAACCGAGGGATTCCCCGACAATGAGCGAGGGTTTCAGTTCTTCCACCCAGGAGGCAATCTGCCCGGCGGCTGTTTCCGGGTCGAAACTGTAGGTTCTGACGACAGTTTCGCACTCCCCTGTCTTGTCGAAATGTTCTTTCAGTATGGACGGGATCCGGCTGTCACCGCCTCCGCCCATACCGTGTATGTACAATATCACTTTATTTTTCGGCATAGCGGATGCAAATTTAGTCAATTCTATAAAAATTGTCGTTTTTTCAATTGAAAAGAAAAATCTTCCGTTTAGGTCCCGATTTGATGCCATATTCTCCTGATAAAGGAAAAACACGCCCCGATGAGGCTCCATTCTTATAAAAACCGTAAGACAGGTGTCTTTTGCGGGGCTTCCGGAGAAATTTGAAATCTTGAATATTATTTCTACTTTTGGACGATTTACTGGAGAATTTATGAAACTTGTTTTTGCACATATCCTTTTTGCCGCCTTTGACGGCAATGTTCGGGAGGGGGGGGTACAATCAGGATTCTACAGTCTTAAAATATCGGAAAAAAGTACGTACGAGCACCTGTCCGCAAGGAATACGTGCTCTTTTTTTTGTATCCCGCGCCAGGCCTGTACCGGTCTGACGCGGGTTTTTCGTTTTTATGTGTTTTATGGTTTAACTATGTGTAACTCAATTTTTGACAAATGAGCAGGACCAGATTTTTTATTGCAGCATTGCTGACTCTGGCTTTGCAAGCGGCAGTTCAGGCCAAGGATCTAACAGTTACAGGAACGGTGACGGACAGTTCGACCGGAGAGCCGGTGCCGTTCGCTTCAATTCAGATCAAAGGGACATTGTCGGGAGGCAGTGCCGATACGGACGGCCGCTATTCCATCCTTGTACAGGAGAATGCGACCTTGATCTTTTCATCAATAGGATATATGGACAAGGAGGTGGAAGTTGCCGGCAAGGCAGCCATTGACGTTTCTCTCGATCCGGACACGGAGACCCTTGAGGAAACCATCGTCGTGGCATTCGGCACGGCCACGAAAGAATCATTTACAGGATCGGCTACCGTGCTCAATTCTTCCGACATTGCCAAGGTCCAGTCTTCGGATGCGACAAGATCGATGGAAGGAATGGTCGCCGGCGTACAGATGACGACAGCATCCGGAACCCTCGGAAGTTCGCCGTCCATTATTATAAGAGGTATAGGTTCCATCAATGCGGGCACTTCACCTCTCTACATCGTGGACGGAGTCCCATATTCGGGTGACATGAACAATCTCAACCCGAGTGACATAGAATCCATGACAGTCCTCAAGGATGCCGCCTCAAACGCCCTTTACGGTGCCCGAGGAGCAAATGGGGTTGTCATGATCACGACAAAGAAAGCCAAATCCGGAGAAGTGCTCATCAACCTTGACGCCAAATGGGGCTGGAACACCAAGGCGCTCCGGGAATACGACTACATTACGGATCCGGCAGAATACTATGAGGCCCATTATGCCGCCCTCTACAATTATTACAGGAACGGACAAGGGTATTCCGACGCAGAAGCTCATGCGATAGCCAACGCGACTGTGGCAGGAAGCACAAACGACGGCGGACTCGGATATCAGGTGTTCACATATCCGGCAACGGAATCGTTCATAGGCACGAACGGCAAAGTCAACCCGAATGCCACCATCGGACGCAGAGTGCTGTACAACGGTAACGAATACTGGCTTACGCCAGACAACTGGATAGATGAGACTTATCACAGTTCACTGCGCCAGGAATATAACGTAAACGTGTCCGGGTCTTTCGGGAAAGCCACAATCTATGCCTCGTTCGGCTACCTGAACAATCAGGGCATAGTGGACGCATCCGACATGACCCGCTACACGGCAAGGCTCAAGGCCGACATGCAGGCCAAGGATTGGCTGAGGCTGGGAGCCAACTTCTCCTATACGAACTTCGACTTCAACAACGGCAATGCTGACGAAGGAAGCGCATCCAGCACAGCCAATATCTTCGGTTTCGCCTCCAACATGGCCCCGATCTATCCTCTCTACATGAGGGACGGAAATGGCAACATCATGACAGACAGCCGGGGCATCACAATGTACGACTACGGCAACGGAAGCAACGGAGGCATGTCCAGACCGTTCATGAACAACGCCAATGCCCTCCAGTCTCTGAACCTGAACAAGAACAACAACCAGGGGAACGCCTTCAGCGGCACCGGATTCGCCGAGGTGACATTCCTGAAGAACTTTTCGTTCACGTTCAATGTGGGATTCGGAGTGGACGAGACCAGGGGCACATATACCAACAACCCTTACTATGGCCAGTTCGCCTCAATAGGCGGTACCGTGGACAAGACCCATCAGAGGACCTCGTACCTCAATCTGCAGCAGCTCCTCTCCTACGACAGGACATTTTCGGGAATCCATCACGTAAGCCTGCTCCTCGGACACGAGACATACTACGACAGATACTATACCCTCGGTGCGGGCAAGTCCATGATGTTCCTTCCGAGCAACACCGAACTGGACGGAGCTGTGGTCGACAGCCAGTCGGCGACTTCTACCAAAGGCCTGTACAATAATGAAGGTTTCTTCTTCAGGGCGCAGTACGACTGGGACAACAAACTCTTTGTCAGCGCATCATACCGCCGTGACGCTTCTTCAAGATTCCATCCTGACCGCAGGTGGGGCGATTTCTGGTCACTCGGTGCAGGATGGCTCATCAATGAAGAAAAATGGTTCAATGCACCGTGGATAAACATGTTGAAACTCAAGGCATCCATCGGCTCCCAAGGTAACGACAACATTGGAGACTACCGTTATACGGACACGTACGTGATAGAGAATGCCGGCGGAGAAATAGCCGTCAAGTTCGACACCAAGGGAAATCCGGACATCACGTGGGAGACAAACACCAATTTCAATGCAGGAGTTGACTTCGGTTTCTGGAAAAACAGGCTTTCCGGAACAGTAGAATATTTCTACCGGAAGACATCCGACATGCTGTTTTATTTTTCGACGGCTCCTTCCATCGGTTACGGCGGATATTACGACAACATCGGAGACATGAGGAACTCTGGAGTGGAACTTTCCATCAACGCCAATATCATGGATCACCGCAACTTCAGATGGAATGCCTACTTTAACGCTACCCATTACACCAACAAGGTGCTCATGATACCTGACAAGAACAAGACAAGCGTCGTTGAAGGTCATGCAGGATATGCCACTGGCAACAAGTTTGTCGGCGAAGGGCTGCCGCTCAACACCTTCCTCATGCCGAAATATGCAGGAGTAGACCCTGCTACGGGCCAGGCCCTGTGGTACAGGGATGAACAGATTACGGATCCCGTTTCAGGAGCCGTGACGGGGACCCGAAGAGTCACCACAAGCGTATACGAGGAAGCGACCGATTATCTCTGCGAGGACCCTACGCCGGATCTCTATGGAGGATTCGGGACGGGCATGGAGTTCTACGGTTTCGACGTGTCAGTATCCTTCACCTACTCAATCGGCGGACTCACATACGACAGCGGATATGCCTCACTGGTAACTCCGCCGGTAGGCACTACAGTCGGAACCAACTACCATAAGGACATCTACAAGGCCTGGACTCCGGAAAATACGGACACGGATTTTCCCAGATGGCAGTACGGTGACCAGTTCGCTGCATCCAATTCCGACCGGTTCCTCACTGATGCAAGTTATCTGAATTTCCAGAACGCACAGATAGGATATACAATCCCGGAGTATATAACAAGACGGTTCCAGGTGGCAAAGTTGCGCGTGTACCTTGCCTGTGACAACATCGTCTATTGGTCACGCCGCCGCGGTCTCGATCCGAGATACAGTTTCACCGGTTCGACCAACTCCAATGTAAACTCCCCTGTCAGGACGCTTTCAGGGGGCATAAGCATCACATTCTAAATCATTCCGACAATGAGCAGAAAATCATATACGAGCATTTTGGCTTCGCTTGCAGCCGTATTTCTTCTTTCCGGCTGCATCCAGGAGACCTTTCCGGAAGGAGGTGCGCTGACTGCGGGGCAGATTGAAGGAGCGGAAAACAGCCTTTCCGGCAAAGTCAATGCCCTCACATCGGCCATGATGGCTTCCGGTACTGCAGGCTACAGTTCCCTTTACGGGACACAGGTCGATTTCGGCATGCCGGCCATCCATATAATGACGGAGTCGATGCTGGAAGACCTTGCCATAGCCGGCAACGTTCAGGCATTCCAGTTCTACATGTTCCCTTACAACCTCGGGCAGAACGATACCGAGTGGCCGATTGCCTATTTCTGGGACTGCTATTATGCGTGGATCAAACTGGCCAATGACATCATAGCGGAAATAGATCCGGAAACGGCTGACAATGAAGAAAGAGGCTTTCTTGGTATAGCCTACGCCTATCGTGCGATGTTCTATCTCGACCTTGCAAGGATGTACGAGTTCAAGCCGAACAGATACACTTCAGTTTCCGACAACGTGCTCGGACTCACTGTTCCGATCGTCACGGAAAAGACCACGGAGGAAGAATCCTCCAACAACCCGCGTGTTCCTCGTGAAGAAATGTACGGCTTCATCATGTCAGACCTCGAAAAGGCGGCAGAATATCTTGAAAATCAGGCATACAGTTTTTCACGGCCAACCCTCGGAGCGGTATACGGGCTTTATGCGAGGGCGTACCTCGAAATGGGCTATTGGACCGAATCCGGGGACGAGCAGGCTTTCAGGGAGGCGGCACGCTATGCAAGGCTGGCCATCACAACAAGCGGCAAGACTCCGCTCACGCAGGACGAGTGGGAGGATCCGCAGACCGGCTTCAACAGCGGTTCGGCAAACAACTCATGGATATGGGGACTTACCGTCAGCAGTGAACTTCTCGTCAATCTCCTGGCATTCAATGCGCACATGTCCAGCGAATCCTTGTGGGGCTACTGCTATCTTTCCTGTCCGAGCGCAAGCATCAGTTTCTACAACAACATCGACGACAAGGATTTCAGGAAACACTCATGGCTCGACCCGAGGCGCTTCAATTACTACGATTACAAACTTGCCGGGACAGAGACCGAACAGGACTATTTCCTGAACGGGAACGACGAACTGCAGATAAGTGCAGCACGGAACTATCAGGCGATCAAGTTCCGCCCGGTCGGCGGAGAGATGATGGACTATGTTTCGGGAAATCCGGCTGACCATCCGCTTATGAGAGTCGAGGAGATGTACTTCATCGAAATGGAGGCTACGGCACATTTCGACCTCGGGGAGGCCCGGACCCTGCTCAACTCCTTCATGCGCTACCGGATAACGGACGGATCGTACAACTGCGACGCAAATGCTGCCGACCTCGATTCTTTCATAACGGAGATGCTCTTCCAGAAGCGTGTGGAGTTCTGGGGCGAAGGAATCCTGTTCTACGATTACAAGAGGCTCGACAAAGGCATCACTCGCCACTACACCGGCACGAACCATCCAGCGATCTGGCAGTTCAATACGGACGGACGCTCTCCGCAGTGGAACGTGGTCATAGGGCGCGGTGAGTTCCAGTCGAACACTGCAATCAACGACTCGAACAACAATCCGAGTCCTGCAGGAAAACTCACCGTTCCACAAGGATAATGTCAACTTAAACCCAAAAGTATGAGAATCAAATTTTTAACAAGATATATCCCCGTCGTGGCCGTGGCTCTCCTGCCGCTCGCCTGTTCTGAGGATGACGCTCTTCTCCCGGACGGAAACGACTGCTATGATGTCTATTTCGCAGGAGGGCAGTCAGGCAACTATGAAGTCGACGAATCCGGCTCAGCGTCCCTGACATTTACGGTAATGAGAACCAACATCAGAGGTGCGATTACTGTACCGATGAGAATAGAAACCAGCGAAAGCGGCATATTCGCTTTGACCACGCTCCGTTTCGCCGACGGCGAAGGTACGACTACGATGTCGGTATTGTTCGATGAAGCGAAGGTGCAGCAGCGGTATTCCGCAAAAATCATAATAGATGATCCGAGATATGCCAGGACATACGGGCTCGGAGACACTTCCGTCGAATTTTCCGTCGTGCGGGAAGATTATGAGAGATGCGCCACCGGACTTTTCTACAGTCCTATGCTCCAGTCCTCCTATTCGATATGGCAGCAGGACCTTGAGTATTCCGAAAGTCTCGACACCTACCGTTTCTCCTCACTGTTCGAGGACGGATATCATGTATGCTTCAAATGGGACGGAGGACTGAATGTGACGCTTGTCGAAGAATCCTACGATACCGGGATGACATACAATGACGAGAACGGCAATTCGCTGGGACACATCACAGGAGATGCGATATCGGCGACATACGACCCGGCTGCGGATGCATTCGCCTTCACATACGACTATGTGGTCGAAGGATATGGCGGTTTCGGCGAACTGACGGACCAGTACATGGTCTATAACTGGTACCAGAACGTGTTTTAGGATACATCATTTTGAGGGTCAGCACAATGAG
The DNA here is from genome assembly GCA_944326375.1 of uncultured Bacteroidales bacterium. Lineage (GTDB taxonomy): Bacteria > Bacteroidota > Bacteroidia > Bacteroidales > UBA932 > Cryptobacteroides. The sequence goes on from CALVDU010000015.1 coordinate 21,596, forward strand.
AAACACGATAAAGAAGCCAATACTACTTTCGGCATCGGTCATACTTTCGGCCTGCTCCAGGGACATGCTACCGGTTCTCGGACCACAGGCAGGCGATACGGATGCCGCGTCAGCAAAAATCATCAACACTCCGGCAGACGCTTCTTCTTCAAGCATACTGGTATGTCTTGATGAGGAATCCGCAGCAGCAGCGATGCAAGGAATGCCTCTTCCGGAGATAGACAATGTGCTCGATTCTCTCGGGGCCGTATCATTCAAAAGAGTGAAGGTCTATGATCCGAGAGACGAGGAACGGCTCAGGAAATACGGTCTGGACAGATGGTATAAGGCCACGTTTGCTGAAGATATCGACCCGGAATCCGCAGCATACGCCCTTGCGGGATCCGTAAAGGTCTCCAAGGTGCAATACAACACGGTTTTCCGCTCCGCATCAGACAGGAAGGCTGTCCGTTATGTGGCAAAGGCCGAGACAGTACCGATGCAGGACGTGAACTTCGACGACCCGTACGTCGGGGACCAGTGGAGTTACTATAATCCGGGCGACATGTCCCTGTCAACTTCAGTCAGGGCAGGTGCAGATGTCAATGCGAGAGACGCATGGAGACTTACCGGCGGGGACAACCGCGTTATAGTGGCCGTACTTGACGAAGGCGTACAGTACAATCATCCTGACCTTGCGGCCAACATGTGGACGAATCCGGGAGAGGATGTCGAAGATGCATTCGAGAATGACGTGCACGGCTACAACTTCATAACCAATTCCGGCACGATCACATGGGACAAGGAAGGTGACAGCGGCCACGGGACCCACGTGGCCGGCACAATCGCCGCAGTCAACAACAACGGCATCGGAGTCTGCGGAATTGCAGGCGGAACTGGACACAATGACGGCGTACGCATCATGACCTGCCAGATTTTCGACGGGGAGGAAAGCGCAACTGCCGATGTTGCAGCTGCTGCCATAAGGTATGCCGCACTCAAAGGAGCTTCGATCATACAGTGTTCCTTCGGAGCGGTCGGCGGTAACATCACCAATGACGCCGATTTCGAAAGCAGCGGAGCCGAGGCTGAGGCACTCAACTATTTTATCGAGAACGCAAGGAGCTGTGATGCCATAGAAGGCAACGGCGGCATAGCGATTTTCGCTGCAGGCAACGAAAGTTATCCCATGGCTGCCTATCCGGGAGCCTACAAGAGGATGGTCAGCGTCACCGCGATAGGCTGCGACGGGCTTCCGGCAAACTATACCAATTACGGTCCGGGCTGCGACATTGCCGCTCCGGGCGGAGAATACTATACCGGTCCGACATACAGCGAAGCCACCTGTATCCTTTCAACTGCAGCAGGTGACGAATACGCCTACATGCAGGGCACTTCCATGGCGTGTCCGCATGTATCAGGAGTTGCTGCACTCGGCCTGTCATACGCCCTCAAATGCGGCAATTCCTATACGAGAGATGAATTCATGTCCCTTCTGCTGACCTCGGTAAACGACATTGACGGACTTCTCGTGGGCAGCAAAAGGACAATGTACAACAGTTCAGTAAGCCAGATGCCTCTCTCTCCGTTCAAGGGAAACATGGGCAGCGGAACCATAGACGCATGGAGACTTCTGATGCAGATAGAGGGAACGCCTGTGATACCTGTGCAGACCGGAGTTAGCCAGGAAGTCGGACTTGAACCATATTTCGGCGGCGGAGCCTCCTCCGTACTGCTCGACAATGCTACCGTTTTCATTTCCGAAGACGACAGGAATGCCATCGGACTTCAGACGGACCCGTACATCATGTACGGAAAACTCTTCATCCGTCCTACAAAGACAGGAGCGGCGAAACTTACCGTGACGGCAATGATAGGCGGAGATTCCGAAAACTCGTCTGACACCCCTTCGGGCGAGACGATAAAAAGGGAAATATCTGTAATTGCACGCAGCACCGTTTCCGGAAACGGAGGGTGGCTGTAATCCATTTCCACGAGAAAACCAAATGATTTGAAAATGAATAAAATGTTCGGTTCAATGAAAAATATCGCACTGAAACTGCTTCCGGCCGTATGCGTGCTTTTGACGGCCATGTCCTGCTCCGACAGGCTTGATGAGCGCAGTTCCGTCCTTGAAGGGGAATGGAAACTGTCTTCCATAGGCGGCATACCGGCTTCGGACCTTGCCCAGGACAAATTCGGGGCACTTGATGTATACATCGCCTTCTACGGTACGGGCACATTCGAAACTTTTCAGAGGCTTGCCGACAGCGGCAGATACGTCAGGTACGGAGGATCATTCTCTGTGTCGGGCGATACCGCCACGGGAACGTATGATGACGGCATTTCATGGGGTGCCCCCTATTCGGTCAGGCTTGAGGACGGAAACAATGTGCTGGTGATGTCCGCTAACGGCGAAGATTGCGTCTATGACAGGACTGCGATACCGGAAGATGTCCGCACCAATGCCGTCGACCCTGTATGGTCCAGATCGGAAGACACAACCGGAACAACGCCGGAGAGATTCCTTTAGTCGGGACACATCTCAGAATTTATGGACATAATCATCGGGCAGTAATGCTGTCCGGCTAATAGAAGATGAAACTCATGATTGTAAACAAAATATTTTCAGCGCTGTCCTTACTTGCCCTGTCGGCGGGGGCGGCAGCGGTGTTGTCCGGCTGCAACGAAGACAATCTCAATGATGCGGCAGACAAGGACAGCACGGTATTCAGGGTCACGGCCGAGTTCCCCACACAGAAAGGGGCCACGATGACCATAACCCATAACGGTCCGGCAGACTGCCGGTACACCGGATGCGTGTATGACAACGGAATATCCATGCAGGAGGCCATCGATGCACACATAGCCGAACTGAAAGAATCCGCTTCCGGAACTGATTTTGATGACCTTACATTTTCAGGGACGGAATATTCGGCCGTCGTGACCGGACTCCAGGCAAACAGGGAATATTCTTATGTGGTGTTCGGGTTGAACGAAGATTTCACGACCTACGGCACGTCGGGCACATGCACTTTTACCACCCAGACAGGCGCCGGGCTCTTTACGGTCAACGATGTCTCTCAGGGAGCTTATGAAGAATCGGCAATCATACAGGTAATGCCGAGACGCGGATATGAGGACCGGACTTATTTTGTGTTCTGGACGGAAGACACCGAGACCCCGGCCGAAGATCTCATTGAACAGAAGATACAGTCGATGTCTGCCGAAGAATTCGGAAGCGTGATCCGTAGCGGAGACCACGATTTCAATATTCCCGGAAATGAAATCCTTTCTTTCAAGGACGGCGAGACACTCGTCAAGGGAGACAAATACAGGGCCATCGTGACTGGAATGTATCCGGACGGGGTAACATACGGGATTCCTTCGGAAACCGTATTCAAGACCAGCAGAGGAGACCTGCCTTACAACGCACATGCGGCATGGACCGTGACATACGACGGCAAAGGAATCTACAACAACAGCCTGACAGGCGTCACTCCATGCGAGAACATAAGGGTCACCAGCACTGATTCGGAGCGTTTCTTCATTTCCGCAGTCGAGGGCGACAGGCTTTCCGCATTCATTTCTGACGGGAGCGAGGAAGAAAAGCAGGCACAGTTGAGAGAGGTCATTGCTGATGAAGTCGAACTGCTTCGCTTACAGATAGAGGACGACCCGTATAATACGGGAGCGACATGGTCCGACTATACATATACGGAAACCGTACAGGAGCCTTTCGCCAACATTGAGGATGATTCATGGTGGTTCGGCCTTGCCATAGGAATAGATGTGGACGGCATTGTCACCGGTGAATATGCCATTTCAGAACCATTCCAGGCTGAGACTCCGGTTGCAACTGAAGGCTACAACAAATGGGTCGGCAACTGGACAGTATCCGGTTCATACCAGAATGAAGACGGATCAGTCGTTGATGTGTCTTTCGACATCGAAATTGACGACATTCTCCCGGGAGTCGGCTATACAGTCAGCGGATTCGGAGCCGTATCGGGAATAATGGACGAAAACATCTCTGTCCCTCTCATCACGGTCCTGTACGATGAGGAAACGGAAAATCTGCAGTGGATAGGTTCCTATCTCGGTCCGATGACATTGGATGAAGAATCGGATATGTATGCGTCGCTCTATTTTGCCGCGGTGAACGGATATGATGTCATCGCAGGAAACAATTTCGTCATGGCCGAGACATCGATGGAAAGCGACGGCAGCGCATCCTTCGCCGCTCTCCAGTTCAACCTTTCAGACGGCTCGTCATTTACTGCCGAGTCAATGGGATATGTGGCAGACGTGCCGTACGTGGGGTATCTGCTTGTATCGGTAAATCCTGACATAGAATCCCTTACAATGGTCCGCAAAACGGATTCCGATGGTTCCGTAGCGGAAAGTACGGTCCGGCAGTCCGCCGTCTCCGGAAAATTGTCCGCAGGAGTGCCGGCCTTTGAAACAAAACTTGCAAATCGTTCAATATTATGAAAAAGCACCGTTTATGGAAAATGACTGCATTGCTGGCCCTGAGTATGCCTGCTATGCTGGTGTCGTGTACCGAGGAAAATCCTGACGGTACGGCAGGAGTCCCGACCGTGACGATAGAGAGGGTCGGGGTGACTTCGGATGCCATTACATTTACTCTAACAGCCACAGATGCCGATGAGGTGGTTTACCTTGTACGGGCTACTGGCGGAAGCATGTCTGTGGAGGATCTTATGGCAGATGGCGAAAGCCTCGTCTACCTGGAACCTGTCACAAGACGATATCAGCAACTCGTTTCGGAACGTTCCTATACTGTATATGCAGTTGCACTGCGCAGCGGAGAGCATGGTGAAATGGCAACACTTGAAATGACAACGGATGCGCTCCCTCCTATCGAATACGATGATGAACTGGATATCAGATCAGCAAGGCTGACATATTGGGGAGCGACCGGCTCTGCAGGCATCGACGAGTTTACCCTTTCTTTTTCCGATGCAGAAAATGCGATAGATGACAACGGAAGTTTCACACGGGCTCCGGGCAGTGTCAATGCAAGACTCGTATTATGGACTTCCTCCACCGACGCTGCAAATCCGGAACTTCCTGAAGGTTCGTACAGTTACAACGCTTCCGGTGTTCCTGCATCCGGGACAATCGACAGCAATGCCTCTTTCATTGGCATAATAGACGATTCTGGCATGCAGTCGGAGTTGAGCGGATTCCTTGCCGAGGACACGGCAATTGAAGTGACAAGGGATGGCGACAATTATGAAATTACCGCCACAATAGCCTTCGGGGCAATCATGGGAGATCCTACGATCTATAAGATGACATGGTCCGGCAGGATAGATACGGTCATCGGAGAAGATGAGGAAGACGACAGGACGGTAATCCTTGATGAGGACATTACCGACAAACAGTTCGTGGACGCTTTTGCCATGTATCAGGACAGCTACAGCGGTTACGACCTTGTACGCCTCGAGTTCACCGACATAGAATCGGCATTCGAACTGGAGAGCATTCCGGACCTGACCTATCTCAGTCTCGATGTTTATACCTCAATATCCGCCGATGACAGGATTGAGGGAACGACATTCAATGTAACGCCTAATGCAGGGATGAATGTCGTAAGACAGGGCAACTTCGACGGTTCGCAGCAGTCGCTGGCCCGCTCGTTTGTAGTCATGACGGGAAGCGACGGAGTCATCAGCGATGCTGACGGAATCAAGTCCGGCACGATGACAAGGACTGCAGCCCAGGACGGCAGCGAAATCTGGACATTCGATTTCATCACTACTCATGACCACCGGATTACCGGTACATACGAGGGAACGGTACAGGTTCTCGGCTATGAACAGACCTTCCAGTCCAATCTTACCGGGGATTATGAGTTTGCATGGGGAAGCAGCGTATACGCCAACAATCTGCGGAACTATGGGGATGCGGCAGGTACCGGAAACACCGAATGGAGCATAGAACTCTGGCTCGAAAGCGAGGACGGCACAATGGACTGCTTCTATGCCGACCTGTATTCCGAAGGTACTGGCAGCGCCACCCTTCCGGCCGGGACATATTCCGCTGCGGCATCGCAAGGAGAGGCATGGTCCTTTACTCCGGGAACATACGATGGGTATGGGGCATACACCTACTGGTACCGTACCGCTGAAGACGGTTATACAGAGCAACTTTGGGCACCGTTTGTAGGCGGCACGATAGAAGTTTCCGGTGGTGCCGACGGCGCAGACTATACTTTCAAATTCAACCTGCTGGACGATGCCGGACACAAGATAACGGGATCGTGGACCGGCCCTTTAGAGTAATCCGCCGTAAATGTTGAATTTAAACACGAATAAAATGAAATACAGAATATCAAGATTTGCAATGACAGTCCTCCTTCCGGCATCGTTTGCTTTTGCGGCGTGTACGGAAGAGACTCCTGCAGCGGAGCCGGTCAAACTCGACGCTCCGGTAGTAACGGTGCTGCGCACGACCGAGACCTCCGCAACGCTGACCTGGGATGAGATTCAGGGTGCCTCCGGCTACAGTTATGTCATCGGAGACGGAGAAACAGTGAGCACAAGGGAAACATCTCTCACCATAGAGGACCTTGAAGCGGGAACACAGTATTCCATGAGGATAAAGGCGGTTTCACAGGCTGGAGGAGAATACGACTCCGACTGGTCTCTCTGCCACTTCTCCACGAGCAGCCAGCCGGCCCCGACATTCCAGCCGATAGAAATAGTGAACAGTCTGCCTACATCTTTCACTTTCAGGATTACTCCTGACAACGGACAGACTTCATGGTACTATGGAATCATTACTGAAAACGTATGGAAAATCGACTATGACGCCGACAAAGACGGTTCATTCGACGAGACGAGCCTCACGGACATCCAGCAGGCCGACAAGGAGATGATCGACTGGTACGCTTCCCAGACAACCAGCTTTGAAACCATGATGCAGAATCTTCTGGAAACCGGCACACAGGAAATCACATATTCGTCAGGCATAACTCCGGGTACGACGAACATAGTATATGCCTACGCCATGGACTTTGAAGGCAACATCCTCTCCCCTGCCATATATGCTGAAGTGACAGCTCCGGCATTGACAGAATCATCCTATACGGTAACTATCGGAGCAAGGACCGGTGATGCCGCCCAAGGAGAGAAACCAGACAGGGACATCTTCATTGAATACACTCCGGACGCCAACATTACAAGGTACTATACGACATTCGCATACACTGCAAGCATAAACGCTTCCCTCGGATGCAGCATAGACGAAGCCATAAGAAGGGCAGAAGAAGAAAAGGAGGCTGCCGACGGGACCACGGATGCACAGGATGCGCTTCAGGATTTCATTCTCGAAATCATCGCTGACGGCACTCAGCGCGATGCTGCGGCAGAAGACCACAGAATAGTGGATCCGGGAGAATCCTACACCATCTGCTGCGCCGGCTACGACAATGAGGGCGGACTGTTCTTCGTCCATGAAGAAATATCATCAGCGACGAAAGTGGTCCCGGAACCGTCGGGATCTCCACTTCTCGAAAGCCTCAAAGGTTCGGCATGGGCCGGTACGCAGACTCTCGTGGATGCCAACGGATACCGTCAGGTCACGAGTTTTACGGCAGAAATCATAGACAGGGCATGGAGCATGGACTACACGAAGTACAACGAACTGTCGCTGATGCTGTACCAGTACGGAAGTACGGAATACGTATCCATCGAGGACATGAATCTGTATGACCTTCCTGAAAGGGAGATGCTCAAGCAGTACGGGCCGAAAATCATTCTGACAATCGGCAGCGACGACAGCATTACCGCTGACATTTCCGAATACCAGACTCCTGTATTCGAACCGCTCGGACCGGTCTATATGAAGGCTTTCAATTATGAGACACTCAGCGTCGCTGACGATTCTGTCCTGAATGTCGAACTTTCGGCAGACGGCAGGACGATGACCATATCTGCCGTATCGGAAGGATATTATCCCAACATGATGCTTTATTCCAACGACTGGGTGGCATACCAGTGCGGAGTCTCCGACATGGTCCTCACCAGGACAAACTGACATTGGACCATGAAGACCTTATCGGTAATATTGTCCGCTCTGACAGCCGTGCATGCATTCCTGGCATGCACGGCTTTGGAGGATATGCCGACGGGGAATGCCGCATCCGGTACGGCCGGCATGAAGATGGTAAACACCTCGGCTGATGCTGTTCCGGGAAAATTGCTTTTCCTTGTCAAGGAAGGGGCGATCCCTGAATCTGACGATGCCCTTACGGAAGCATTTTCCGCAATCGGGGCCAGTTCAATGGAAAAGGTTTTTCCTTCTGCCGGCGACAATGGGGCGGAAGTGCTGGACAGGTGGTATTCCGTGTCTTTCGATGCTTCCGTTGCTCCTGAACGTGCGGCGGAACTGCTTGCCGGAGTGGAAGGAATCTCCAAGGTCCAATTCAACACTCTGCTGCACAAGGCTTCTGACGGCATCTCATGGCCTTCCGGCACGACAAAGGCTGCCGCTTCAGAACGCTTCAATGATCCTTATCTGGGGTTGCAATGGAACTACCGCAACACCGGCAGCCTCGAATTGGCCGCCACGGCAATGCCGGGAGCGGACATTAATGTCTATGATGCATGGAGAGTGACAGGCGGCGATCCCGGAATTATCGTAGCCGTAGTTGACGAGGGAATACAGTACAATCATCCGGATCTGCAGCAGAACATGTGGACCAATACCGCAGAAATTCCGGGCAACGGCATAGATGATGACGGCAACGGCTATACGGACGACTACTACGGATGCAACTTCGCAGTTCCGAAGTCATCGGCAGGCAACATTTCGTGGAACAAGCCCGGAGATACGGGACACGCCACGCATATTGCCGGTACGATAGCCGCCGTCAACAACAATTCCCTCGGCGTATGCGGGGTTGCCGGAGGCACAGGGTCGGGCGACGGGATAAGGATAATGTCCTGTCAGGTGTTTGACGGGATGTCCGGTGGTGATGTGGAGACCTGCGCAAAGGCTATAATCTATGCTGCAGACATGGGGGCATCAGTTCTGTCCTGCTCCTTCGGCTTCGCATCCGGAGTTTTTACCGATGATGCACAGTTCCGTTCCGGGGAAGAGAGCATAGAAGCGAATGCCATTGACTATTTCATCTCCAAAAGCAACTCCAGTGCAGTTGACGGCGGTATAGCCGTGTTTGCCGCAGGCAACGACCATTCCGCAATGGTGACATACCCGGGGGCATACAAGGGCTGCATTTCCGTAAGTTCGATTTCTTGCGACAATCTGCCGGCATGCTACACGAATTACGGTCCTGGCTGTGACATTGCCGCCCCGGGCGGTGACCGTTTTATGGACGGTATCGCATATCCGGGAACCAGTGCCCCATGCATCTATTCCACCATGCCGACGGAGCCGATCCCGCTATATTCCAACGGGGCGCCTAACGGACAGTACAGTGCGACAGATTACGGTTACATGGACGGCTCATCAATGGCCTGTCCGCATGTGGCCGGAATTGCCGCCCTCGGACTCTCATACGCCGTACAGACAGGCCGTCATTTTACGAGAGAGGAATTCATTTCGATGCTTTTGTCTTCGGCAGATGACATCGACAGTTATCTTGAAGGCACGAAACGTACTGTCGTGGACTGGACCTACTACACGATAGGCTCACTCCCCCTCTCCCCATACAGGTACAACATGGGTTCCGGAGTGGCTGACGCCTGGAGATTTCTGATGAAGATAGACGGAGTCCCATGCGTATCCATTCCCGTCGGAGAGGTTTCGGAGATCGACCTCTCCCCTTATCTCGGAGGCAATGCCGGCTGGATAAGGAACGTCGGCGTGAGCATGACAGACGAAGACCTGGAATCCCTTGGGCTGGAATCCTTGCCGGAAATTTCCGGCGGAAAACTGACGATCCGTCCGACAAAGACGGGGTCTGCAAGAATCAGGCTCAGCCATCTCGTCGGAGGAGACTCGGAGGATTCCGATGGCGCACCTTCCGGAATGCCTGTGAACACTTCAATTTCAGTCATTTCCAGAGTCAATGTCTCCGCCAACGGAGGCTGGCTCTGATTATGGCCGCGTACTCTCTTTCGTTTTATAAGCAAAAGAACTTGACAATTTATCATCAAATCACTAAAACAATGAAAAAGAACTTTTACCTTGCTGCAGTCCCGGCCATGATGCTGGCAGCAGCGGCATTCGGCCTTGCCGGATGCGAAGACATCAACAACGAAACCCCTGGAACAGACGATCCGGGTACGGAAACCCCGGCCGAAACTCCGGTGCTGACTATCGAGACCGAATCCCCAATGAGCGTAACGGCGGATGCTGCGCCCTATAACTTCACATACACAATCGAAAACGCCGTGGAAGGTGCTCAAGTTTCTGCAACCTGCCCTGAAACCTGGATAATCGGCATTGATGTAGAGACGGAGGGAAGCGTCGGTTTTTCGGTAACTGCCAATGACGGGGCATCGAGGACTGCTGAAATCACAGTAACTTACACTTACGGGGACGGCGAAGACGAAAAGGTTGAAAAAAGCATCAGCATAGAGCAGGCAGCAGCCCCTGCCGAAGATCCTGCAGTGACACTGAATCCTGCCACCCTTGAGCAGTTCCCGGCAAGTTCTGAAGACATTACGGAGTTGACTGCCACCGTGGAAATTACCGTCGAAAACGAAGTGCAGGGTGGCACGCTTTCGACCTCGTCTTCCGACGCATCATGGGCACATGTGTCAGATCCGGTTGACGGACAGATGGAAATCAGCATCGATCCGAACAACGGTCCTGTCCGCAACGCCACCATTACGGTAACATATACCTACGGTGACAACCAGACCAAGACTGCGACAATAGAAGTCAGCCAGGCCGCTGCAGAACTTCCGACGGAAATTACGGTAGTAGGAATGGAGGGAAACACAATCCAGATTTCTTCAGAAGGCATTACGGATATACTTCAATTCAGTGTTGACAACGGTGTCGAGGGCGGAGTATTCTCAGCATCAGCCAATTCCGACGGGAATTGGATTATAGTTGACAATGACCTCATTTCGCAAATGAACGACAGGGCCGGTTTCATGTATTATACCATCGAAGCAAATGACACGCAGGAGACAAGAAGCGGCACATTGACAATCGTATATACCTACAATACCGATCAGACTGTCACAAAAGTGCTTACTATTGAACAGGAAGCCGGCGGCACGACTCCTCCTGACACAGGAGATGCTGACTATAATTTTACAGCAGCAAGATTCTCCGGCATGAATTGGGGCACTGATTCCAGCGATGACGGGTCGTATCTGTACAATGTAAATCTGACTTCTGCATCAGATGCAGAAACTACGTTCAATTATAGCATAGGATTTTATTCAAACACAGCCGGTGCTCCTGTGGGGCATTTCATTTTCGATTCCGAAGGGTTAAATTATGTGAATGGATATATTGACTATTTCAGTTCAATGAGCGTCAATAGCGAGCCGTTTGAAATAGCATCCGGAACTGCCGACATCACGAACAACAATGACGGCACCTATACGTACGTGTTGGACCTTGTCGATTCCCGCGGCAATACCCACCACGTGACCTACACTGGTCCTGTATCATTCTGACGCTGCCGTCATCAGGCACATTGACATCGACGACGTGTCATAATTGCAAACTGTTGCGTCATTTTGCTAATTCTTACACACTTTAAGGGGGCTGCATCAAAACATTCATTTTGACACAGCCCCTTTTTTCTTGATTTTATGCTTTGTTTGAATTAAATTTGCGGGATTTTGGGCATGAAATGCCACATTTATCGGAAAACTTTTTAAGATAGAGATATGAAATTCTACAGATTTGTCGCAGCATCGCTGCTGGTTCTCGGCATGGCCTCGGTTTCCCTCCACGCAGGAAACAAGGACGAAAAGCCTGAAAAGAAAAAGAATATTCCGCAGTTTACTGCAATAAAGGAAATTCCGGTGACATCCGTAAAGGACCAGCACAGGTCAGGAACATGCTGGTGCTTCTCCGCCCTTTCTTTCGTGGAATCGGAGATTATGAGGGAAAAGGGCATTTCCGACGTGGACCTGTCCGAAATGTTTGTCGTGTCAAAATCTTACCATGACAGGGGCATAAAGTATGTGAGGCTCGACGGCCATCTCAATTTCGGAGCAGGAAGTTCTTTCGGGGACGTTTTCCATGTAATCAAGGACTACGGAATCGTGCCGCAGGATGTAATGCCCGGACTGAACTACGGCACGGAAAAGCCTGAACATTTTGAAATGGACGCAGCCCTGAAAGGATATGTGGAAAACATTGCAAAGAATCCCAACAAGACACTCACGACAGCGTGGGCAAACGGTCTTGACGGCATCCTCGAAGCATATCTCGGAGAAATTCCTGCCGAATTTACGGTTGACGGGGTTTCTTACACTCCGGAATCATACAGGGACTATCTCGGCATCAACACCGACGACTACGTGTCCCTCACGTCATTCACGCATCACCCGTTCTATTCTCAGTTTGTAATCGAAGTCTGCGACAACTGGAGATGGGACACTTCCTACAACCTTCCTCTTGACGAGCTCATGGAGGTCATGTATAATGCCATCGAAAACGGCTACACGATTGCATGGGCATCAGATGTAAGCGAAGCAGGTTTCTCCCGGGACGGAATTGCCACAGTACCTGCCGTAGAGAAAAAAGATGCATCAGGTTCCGACAAGGAAAGATGGACAGGAAAGGCTGAAGACAAGGTCCAGAAAGGAAAATCAGAATCTGATGACGAACCTGAAATAACGCAGGAAATGCGTCAGGACGGATATGACAGGAAAACCACGACCGACGACCACGGAATGCACATTTACGGCATCGCCGAGGACAAGGACGGCAAAAAGTTCTTCATGGTCAAGAATTCATGGGGCGACGCCGGAAACTATGACGGAATCTGGTATGTTTCAGACGCTTTCGTAAGATACAAGACGATGAACATTGTCGTGAACAAAAAGGCCATTCCTGAAGAAATCCGTGTAAAACTCGGAATCGAATAGGCAAAGGCCATGGGCATAAAGAAACATATTCCCGACACAATCACATCCATGAATCTGCTCTGCGGTTCGGCGGGTGTGATTGTCGCATTTCAAGGCAATCCTGCCCTTGCATTCTATTTCATGCTGGCGGCAGCCGTGTGTGACTTTTTTGACGGGTTCGCCGCAAGGATGCTGCATGCATGCTCCCCTATCGGAAAGGAACTCGATTCACTTGCAGACCTCGTAAGTTTCGGTTTGCTCCCGTCGGTTATGCTGTACCGGCTCATTTCGGGTGCCGGACTTGACGTGATTGCATACGTGCCACTCCTCCTTGTTGTGTTTTCGGCATTGCGTCTTGCAAAATTCAACATAGACGATGCCCAGGCGGAAAACTTCATAGGGCTCCCCACCCCTGCGAATGCGATGCTCATCGGCTCTTTTGTACATTATCTTGTGCATACTCCCGACAGCATCATGCAGCCGTGG
>CALVDU010000016.1 GCA_944326375.1 uncultured Bacteroidales bacterium
GTCATGCGTCATCTTATAACTATAGAGACGTTCCATAATTTTGTTTTATATTCTTTCCAAATTTAAAGTTTTATTCTGACAATTAGCATTTTCACCAGGCCTTTATCCCCAAAAATTTCCAATCGGCACAAAAATAAATCCGGCATGCGCCAAATCATGACACACGTCGGAAATTTTCAAAGCCGCAAAAGAAACGTGACGATTTCCTTTATTTTACGGCATCCAGTGGAAATTCCGCTGCATCTGATGCTGCAATTCTGCCTTGATTTCATCTTTCGAATAGCCTTTGTCAAGCATGTAGCAAATTACGGCAGCCCTGACGATTGATTCATTTATGACTGTTCCCCATCCACTATAAGCCTGATTCATCATCGACCAGCCGCAAAGTTGGAACAATTCCGTCCCCGCTTCCTTGAGTGCCTCATAATTACCTGACTTATAAAGCAAATGATTTACGAATGAATGGTTGAACTCATGTATCAGGGTTGCCGAATATCCCTTGTTGAACATCAGTTCTCCATTATATACAAAATACCCTATAATCGCGAATACTTCCTTCTGCCCATTCACCATACGGCTTGGCCCGTATGATGCGCTTCCGTTGGCGCATCCTATTATCACAGAATATTTTTCCCAAGGCTCTGTACCGTAAAATTTGCTGAACCATGACTCATCAAAATATTTCATCACGTTTTCATTGTACTGCGAAAGAACCTGTCCATAAAACGGCTGGTGGTCATTAAAAACGATTCAAATTTTGAATCAAGGTAAAACTGGTTCAGCAGGTCAATGAACTGGACTTTGTCTATGTTTTTCCACCTTCCGTCCAGGGCGGATTCCACCCCATCGCTCAAGGCGAGCTTTTAGTCGTAAATAGTCGTAATTATAGGTACGGCCGGCCGGAGAGGCTGCGCCAAAGGGCGTAATATTTCAGGAGGGACACGGGCTTCGAAGAAAGCAGCTGATAATGCAGTGAGCCGCAGGTAAAATACACGGAACTCTTCAGAGCCGTTCCAAAACCGTTGATTTCCTCTATCTTATGTACAATCTTCTGCCCGTCGAACTCAAGTTCCAGCCTGTCGCCGAAAAGCGACATTTTCGCATCCGAAGACAGCATCCTGGAGTTCGTCCCGTCCACAAGTTTGACGCTGAAACCCTCGTCCGAGGCTATCGGGGCATCCTTCTGCGCCTTCAGTTCCTCGCCATGCTCTTGCATCCAGCGTTTCTGCCATGCGTTCCACTGTGCAAGGTTTTCAAACGGCAGACTTTTGTCGCCGCCTCCGAACGCGCCAGAATTCCCGGAAGCCGAGCCATCGGCGACACAAGAGCCGTCAGCAACACCTTTCCCGAAACTCCCGTCGGGCAGATAAACGGCATGAAGCCCGCAGGTACAACGGATGTCATCCCCCGAAGTCGTGATTGTCCCGATGCCGTGACACAGGGGGCAGAGATAAGCCGCATACTGCATCCCTTCCGCAAGGTTTTTCCCCGGATAGAGAACACCGCTGCGCTTCTGTTCCTCGTAAGCGTTCACATGCAAATCGCGGCAGATGGCAGCATAGACCTCCTCCTCCGTCATCGAAGCCAGTTCCTCAGGAGAATATTCATGCACAAGTTCACCGTACATCGGTCCCTTGCGCTTGTAGTCAGCCCACCTCGGACGCAGGAGATAACCCCCTGTGAAGCGGTATGTGACGAGCGCAGCCCCGGATTCCTTTGCAAGACGTGCGGTGCGCGGAGAAATGAACTCCGTCTCACCGTCCCAGCAGCGGTTGCCCTCAGGGAACATTCCCACAGGCACGCCCGCTTTCAGGTTGGCCTCGATTTTCGCCATGACCTCATCTCCGCTTGCGCCCTTTTCCCTCGGGATGACCCCGAAAAAGTTATTCATTATCAAGCCGACAAAGCCCCTTGTGATTGCAGCGTTGGCAACAAAGCGCATGTGCTTGTGAGTCGCGATGACAAGGAGTGCAGGATCAAGATTCTGCGTATGGTTGCCGAGGGCAAGAAAAGTTCTGCTCCTGAGTTCAGAAGGTTTGTAGCGGAAATGGAGGGAAAGGGTCACGAACGGACCTATCACCGCCCGGCAGAATGCATATACACCCCGCTGAAAAGCCACCCCCTTCCTTATCGCTGCAGCATCCGGCTGCACCTTATCATTTTTCCTGTCCATCTCTCTTCTTCATTTCTTCTTCCTCCAGCACCCTGTATGCCACTTTGCCCACAAGGGTCTTCGGAAGTTCTTTCCGGAATTCGATATCGTATGGCATCGCATATTTTGCGATGTATTTGCGGCAGTATGCCAAAAGTTCTTCCTTGACCTCCTGCGAAGGTTCAACGCCAGGCTTCAGCATTACGAAAGCCTTTACTTTCTGCATCTTATACGGATCAGGCACACCGATTACGCAGCTCATCTGCACCTTTTCGTTTGCATCGAGGATGTTTTCCAACTGGGCAGGATAGACATTGTATCCGGACGTGATTATCATCCTCTTGATTCGTCCCTTGAAATAGATGAACCCTTCGTCATCCATGCTTCCGAGGTCTCCGGTATAGAGCCATGTCATGCCGTCGGCATGTTTTCTCAGCGTCCTTGCAGTCTCCTCTTCCTTTCCGTAATAACCGGCCATGACAGTAGGCCCTGCGAGCACGATTTCGCCCTCCTCCCCGTAAGGAAGTTCCTCGTCAGTGCCGGGCTTCACTATCTTATAGTATGTGTCAGGGAACGGAATTCCTATGCTGCCCTCCTTCGAGCGTTTTACCGGCGTGAGGCAGGATGCCGTCACGCATTCAGTGGTACCGTAGCCCTCACGGATTCTGATTGTAGCCTTGTGCTCCGCAAGGAACTGGTCGAATTTCTTTTTAAGTTCTATTGACAATGAATCTCCTCCGGAGAACACGCCCTTCAGGTTGGACAGGTCGGCGTTCTTCATGTTCGGAAGACGGAGCAGCGCTTCATACAGGGTAGGTACGCCCGCTATGAAGTTACATTTGTACTTGGTAATCAGTTTGGAATAACTCTTTGCCGTGAAGCGGGGCACGAGTATGCACCGGCCTCCCTTGGCAAGCATCGTGTGGATGCACACTCCGAGTCCGAACCCGTGGAAAATAGGCATTGCGGCGAGCATCTTGTCCCCCGGCCTGAACATCGGGTTCGTGGCTATGACCTGCTCTGCGAGTGCGTTGAAGTTGCGGTTTGTAAGGACAATTCCCTTTGTGGTGCCGGTAGTGCCTCCCGAATAGAGTATTACCGCAGGGTCATCGTCCTGCCTTTCGACCTTGTAGTTCCAGAAGCAGCACTTGGAAAGCCTGAGAAATTTCTTCCATGTGATTACAGGGGCATCCTGCGGAATTTTCGCTATCTTGTATTCCTCGGTAATCATATATCCTACCTTCATCGGCTTCGAGAGTTCGTCCTTTATGCGGGCTATTATCACGTTAACGATGCCGGTATTCTTCCTGATTGCCTCGATTTTGCCGTAGAACTGGTCGAGAGTGATGACTGTGACACTGTTGGACTCGTTGAGATAGAACTCGATTTCCTTCTCGCTCGAGAGCGGATGCACCATGCTCGCTATTCCTCCTATCATGTTTATGGCATAGAAAGCATATATCGCCTGCGGGCAGTTCGGCATAGCGATCGTGACGCAGTCGCCCTTGCGTATTCCGATTGTTTTCAAGGCTTTCGCACAAGTCTCTATCATCTGCACCAGATCCTTGTATGTGGTGGACTTGCCCATGAAGTCAAAGGCAACGTTTTTCGGGTATCTGTCCGCAACGCTCTTTACCATGTCGAACATCGAACCCTTGAAATAGTCGAGATGCACCGGTACTCCCTCCGTATGAGGATACCATGGCGTCTTTACGGTGTTTTCAGTCATATATGCTTTTTTTTATAAATTTGTAAATATATTGAATTTCCTCGGATTTTTTACATTCTGTCGTCCATAAAAGATTCGTCAAATTTTTTGTCCTCATCAAAGGCAATGTCAGGTGCACGCCCTACCCGTCCCTGAACATAGGACCGGGATATCGCTTCAAGAAACTTTATCCCTATCCGGCGCTCCTCCTCGGAAAGTCCGAATGTCTCTTTCAGAACCCTGTCCGCCACTTCCGTCACATCATCCTTCAGTGCTCTCCCGGCCGGAGTAAGGCAAATTCCGTATTTGCATCCGGTCACGGGCTTTCTGATGACAAGCCCCTTTTTCTCAAGATTGTCGACCGTCCGTTTTACAGCCGAGACATCCTTGCGGAGCATTGTCGCTATTTCTTTTTGGCTCAAGCCGTCCTTTTCAAAAAGAAAACGCATCATGACGCACTGGGAATGCGGCAAGTCTATTTTCAGCCCCTTTGCCTTCAGGTCATCCATCCAAAAGGCGCTTACCGCCCACTGTGCCCTGTCAAGCAGATACATGAGTACGGCTGGTCTCTCTATGCCTGCATACTGCTGTTCCTGTTGTTCCTTTTGTACGACACGCCCATCCGGCGCAATCTCAAACTGATGCCGACCTGGAAAAGGGTATGGAGACAGTTCAGGGAAAGGACATCATGAAATGTCATGGAGCGGCATCATGAGGCGAGCCCCGACAAATCAGTTCCGGACGGTCTCTGGAATACCCGAAGCCCGAATTCCGGCATGGATGCAATCAGATGCTCCATCACATCTGCCGCCACATGCTCATGAGGGACCCAGTCCTGTGCGTTCGTGAAGAAATAAATCTGAAGGGGCAAGCCCTCGGGAGTCGGTTCCAACTGCCTTACCAGCAGCATGAGGTTCTGGTTCACTTCCGGAAGGCTGCGCAGATAATGTTCCGTCGCAGCCCTGAAAAGGCTGAGGTTCACTACTTCTCCGTCAAGGGAAATGTCCTTTGCCCATTCTTCGGAAGAGAAGCGATCAAGTTCTTCCTGCGTACAGAAGCGGATTGAATTCATGTCGATGCGGATTGCCCTTGCCACACGTCTGCCGCCGCTCTCCCGCATTCCTCTCCAGTTCCGGAAAGAGTCGCTCACGAGGATGTAAGGCGGCACGGTGGTTATGGTCTTGTCCCAATTCCTGACCTTCACCGTGTTCAGGGTCACTTCCTCGACAATGCCGTTCACGTCGTATTTCTCCATTACAATCCAGTCGCCCGGGCGGAGCATGTCGTGGGCGGAAAGCTGCACACCGGCCACAAGACCGAGAATAGTATCCTTGAAAATGAGCATCAGAACCGCCGCCGAGGCTCCGAGCCCTGCAAGAAGGGTCGTGAAGTCCTTGTTTATCAGCACGCCTATCACAAGAATCAGGCATACGCACACGACGATGACTTTCAGCATCTGATATACGCCCTTCATCGGCTTGTCCTTCAGGACTTCGGATTCGCTGGAGAAATCATACAGGGAGTTTATGAACCCGCACACGAGACGGCATGCAATCACGATGATGTAAATCGTGAAGAATTTTGAGAGGAGCACCGTCCATCCGGTCGGCTCCGGGAACATCAGCGGCAGGGCGACCTGAAAGGTTATCGGAGGTATCAGATGGAATGCGTTATGCAGGACGTCGCCGTTGGTGAGATAATTGTCCCATTTGAACGCTGTCCGGACTGCCACCTTGCGGATGAAAGGCACGAGGAAACGGCAACACAGGAAATCAACCAGGTAAGCCACAACCACTATTGCGCACGAAATGATGATGCGCATCTGTGTGCCCAGTCCCAAAATTTCTGTCGTGTACTGCTCTACCATTTTATTTTTTACCTATAGTGTCTGTTTCCCGTCCCCACTGCCCCGCAGCCGAGTCTGCAAATTTATGAAAAAATCAAGAAAACGGTTCATTCTGCAAAAAAATGCTGTAACTGCCGCAATTTAAGTGCAAAAAAATGTATCTTTGACATGAAAACATCTGCTGAAAAATGTAAGGCACATAATGGAAAGGCTTGTTTTTGAAAAACTTGTGGAATGGAAAGACAATGAAGGGCGAAAACCGCTCATCCTTAACGGCGCACGTCAAGTCGGAAAGACCTGGCTATTGCATGAATTGGGAGCGAGATGCTTCCAAAAAGTGGCTTATCTTGTCTGCAGGAACAACCCTGAACTCAAGTCTGTCTTTACGCAGGATTTCAACGTGGACAGGATATTGAGGGCTCTCCGCGCCCTGTCCGGAGTTGACATAACTCCGGGAGATACACTTGTCATCTTGGATGAGGTACAGGACATACCCGAAGCGATAGAAGCCCTGAAATACTTTTGCGAGGAAATCCCGGAATATCATATCGCTGTAGCTGGTTCATTGCTGGGAATTTCTCTGCACGAGGGAGTGTCATACCCAGTCGGCAAGGTTGATGAAATAAATGTCTATCCGTTGAATTTTGCAGAATTTCTCCTTGCCAAAGGAGAGAGGGAAGCATATAAGCTTCTGCGTGAAAAGGACTTCCGGACCACAAATCTGATTCATGAGAAATATGTGGACTTGCTCCGCCAATATTACTATGTGGGAGGAATGCCGGAGGCGGTAAAGAATTATGTGGAGACGGACGGGCTGCAGCTCGTGAGGAAAATACAGAAAGAAATTCTGAAAGGCTATGAGCGGGACTTCTCCAAACACGCCCCGAAGGAACAAGTGCCAAGGATCAGGCTTGTATGGCAGACCCTCCCGTCCCAGCTTTTCAAGGAAAACAAGAAATTCATATACGGTTCAATGAGACCGGGAGCGAGGGCAAAGGATTTTGAAATTGCAATCCAGTGGCTGGCCGATGCAGGACTGGTATATAAAGTGCCGCTGTGCAAGGCGGTAAAACTTCCGCTGAAGATATATGAGGACACTTCGGCATTCAAATTGTTCACTCTGGACCTCGGTCTGCTGGGTGCAATGGTGGACACCGATCCCGGAGATGTGCTGCTCAAAAACGACATATTCTCCGAATACAAAGGCGGGATGACGGAACAATTTGTATTGGAAGAAATGAAAAGTCATGGAGAAGAAAACATTTTCTATCATAAGGCGGATGACGGGAAAAGACTTGAAATCGACTTCATGATTCAGAGGGAAGGGAAACTTGTTCCGATAGAAGTCAAGGCAGAAAGCAACGTCAGGGCAAATTCATTGAGCAGGCTGCTGGAGCAGGACAAGGAGCTCCACGCAATCAGATATTCAATGAAACCATACGCAGAACAAGGACAGATGACATGTATTCCACTTTATGCCATACAATAAAAATTAAAGAAATGAAACACACAATCAGCAATTTTATGGACAGCCTCGCCGGCTCATGGCGCAGGCTCGGCACATTCATCGTATCATCGGCATTGTGCATAGGGATGACAGCATCCTGCGCCAATGCACAGGACAAGACAGACATGGACAAGAACGAAACTCTCGAAAATCTCAAGACACGCCGCTCAATCCGCTCCTACCAGGACAGGATGCCGGAAAAGAGCCTCATCGAACAGGTTACCGAAGCCGGAACATACGCACCTACGGGAATGGGAAGGCAGTCCCCTATTATCATTGCGGTCACGGACAAGGAAACCCGCGACTATCTTTCAAAACTGAACGCACAGGTCATGGGAGCATCTTCAGACCCGTTCTACGGAGCACCTGTAGTGCTCGTGGTGCTGGCTGACAGAAACGTCCCGACATATCTTTATGACGGTTCCCTCGTAATGGGAAATCTGCTTAACGCCGCACACGCAGTGGGTCTCGGAAGCTGCTGGATTCACAGGGCAAAAGAAGTGTTCGACAGCGAGGAAGGCAAGGACCTGCTCAAGAAGTGGGGCATCGAGGGCGACTATGAGGGCATAGGCAACTGCATCCTCGGCTATCCTGCACAGGAAGCCCCGGCCCCGAAACCCCGTAAGGCCGACTATGTGCATTTTATAGAGTAAAACCGTAATACGTGTAATTTTATCCGTTATCGGGATACACGACATCCGAATCCATCCGGCTACCTTTGCATAAGCCGGATGGATTTTATTTTTATGAAAAT
>CALVDU010000017.1 GCA_944326375.1 uncultured Bacteroidales bacterium
GGCTCATTGCTGGCCTGAACAGATGTTGCACCGCGGACTCTTACGGAGAGCGATGTTCCCGGCATGCCTGATGGTTGTATAACTTGCACGCCTGCGGCTCTTCCCTGGAGAGCGGATGCTGCGGAAATCATCGGACGGGTCTCGATGTCCTCTGTGGTTACAACTGAAACCGCTGTGGTGATGTCTTTCCTCTTGACTTCGCCGTATCCTATCACTACGGATTCGTTCAGAAGTTCGCTGTCTTCATTCAGGATGATTTCCATCATCACCCTTTCTCCGAGACTGATTTCTTCGCTGTCATATCCGAGGCAGGAAATGCTGAGCACATCACCTTTGACTGCATCTATCGAAAATTCGCCGTTCTGTCCGGTAATGGCGTATTTCTGCGTTCCCTTTACAACGACTGTCGCTCCGAATATCCCTTCTCCGTTTTCATCCATTACAGTTCCTGCGTAATGGACAGGGACAACAGTTTTTGCCTTTTCAGGCTCTTTGGTGATGATTATCTGACTTTTACCCCCTCCGCTGCGGATTTCGTAAGTCAGCCCTGTGCCTTTGAGAACCGCCTGCATGGCAGCGTCGAGAGAAATTTCTCCCGTAGGGACAGACACTTGTCTTTCAGTGTCAGTAATGTTTTCGTTGTAGGCGACAGTCATGCCGCTCTGTCTTTCGATTTCAGCAAATGCATTGCCGAGCGTCATTTCGTTTCGCCCGAATCGTATCGTCTGTGCATCGGCCTCAGGTGATGCCATGCACAAAAGTACGATTGTGGCCGCCATTCCAAGGAACGGCCGTAAATCAAAGAATTTCAGTTTCATCAATTATGTGTTTAAAAAGATGTTGCAGATGTATTTTCAATTCAGATAAACATGTCTTCCGGAAATGGAATATTCACTTCCGGGAATCAGTTTCTGCAGTACTTCGAGGAAATTTTCAGGAGATTCCCTGTCCGAGAATCTCGCCGTGATCCTGGCTTCACGGAATTTTGGGCTGTCGGAGTATGAAATTTCTATGTTGAAATATCTTTCTGCTTTTTTGGCAACTTCCTCCATAGTTGCTCCTCTTAGCAGCAGGTCACCTTTGGTCCAGTCCATTATGTTTTCCGGGCTTTCTTTCGTGACGGAAAACTGCCCTGTCTCCCTGTCGTATGTTGCACAGTCGTTGACTTCAAGCAGAATTTTTCTTTCGGAATCATTTTGGCGGACCAGGACCGATCCTTCCTTCAGAAACACGCTTGAAATTTTGTCCTCTATGTATGTAGATATGTTGAATTCAGTTCCCGTGACGATGATGTCAAAATCAGGAGTGTGTACAGAAAACGGTTTCCCCTTGTTTGAAGCCACGTTGAATGAGGCTTCTCCGGACAGATAGACGTTTCTTTCATTTCCGGAAAATTCTTCCGGAAAAATGAGTATTGAACCTGAATTGAGGTTAATCACGCTCCGGTCCGGCAGGATGATCTGTTCCGTTTCCCCATAACCTGTACGGCATTCTGTCAGGATGATTTCCTGAGGTTTTCCTGAATTTACGATAATGGCTGCAAGAGAAACGGCAATGACTGCCACAGCGGCTGCAGTTACGGCGATTGCAGTAAATTTCGGCCGGCGAGATGCTTTCTCTCCGAAGAGTTCCATGCTTACCTTGTCCAAAGCCTTTTTCGTGTCATGGCCCTCGTTTTGTGTATCATGCCATATCTCTTCCATGGCCTCGTCCTTCTCTTCGGTTCTGTGTCCGCTGAGCAGCCATAGACGGAAAAGCGGCTTTATCCCTGCCGCATCCTTTGCGGAGAGCCAGCGTTTCAGTATGTTTCTTGTGTTGTCTGCCATTCCGGTCCGTTTTGATTGTGCGCCTTTGTCTATAAGACGTGCAGACTTGGCAGAACTCCCGAAAAAAAATTTCGTTTTTTGTTCAGTTCATGAGGCAGAATGCCGATATAAGGAGAATTGCTTGGCGTAACTCTTTGAGAGCCAGTGTAATTTGATTTTCTATCGTTTTTTTGGAGACACCCAATTTTTTTGCAATTTCTTCGTTGGAAAGACCGGAATACCTGTTCTTCTCAAAGATTTTCCTCCGCTTTTCCGGCATTCCGGCCAGGACCAGTTTTATGATGAGTTCCTTTTCGGAGGCGAAATAGAGTTCTTCCGTCTCGCAGTTTCCGTATGTATCCCTTATTTCGTCGGGAATGGCAAAGTTTCTGTCCTTGCGGATATGATCAATGGCGGCATTACGAGCCATCATGTAGATGTATGAGTCGAGGGAGCGCACGCCTGTCAGGGATGCATGCCTTGTCCACAGTTTTACGAATATGTCCTGGGCGATGTCTTCGGCGGCCTGTGTGTCTTTTATGATAGCGTCGATGAAATTGCTGACCTTGCCGTAGTATTTCCGGAAGACAACGTTGAAGGCGTCACGGTTGCCGACACAAAGTTCATCGAGTAAGAAATCTTGTCTGTCCATAAGCACATCGCTTCATTTCGCCAAATGTTTGTTCTCGCAAAAATAAAAATTTTTGAAAAAACGTCAAAAGGGAGGAAAACGACGTTGGTTCCCTCCCTTTACATGAGTATACGATGAGTGGTCTAAAGGTCTCCCATCGCTTTCTGGTATTCTTCCATCGGAGCGACGAGGATTTCCTGGAATTCCTTTTGTCCTGTACCCGCAGGGATTGCATGTCCGCAGATGACATTCTCCTTGAGGCCTTCGAGCGTGTCCACACGGCCGCGGATTGCAGCCTCGCTGAGCACTTTCGTGGTTTCCTGGAAGGATGCTGCCGATATGAAGCTGTTTGTCTTCAATGCAGCCCTTGTAATACCCTGGAGCACCTGGCTTGCGGTTGCAGGTTTTGCCTCCCTGAGGACCATCATCTTCAGTCCCTGCCTTTCAAGAGATGCGTTTTCGCTTCTCATCTCGCGGGCTGAAATGATTTCCCCTTCAGAGTACTTCTGCGAATCACCGGCTTCGAGGACAATGAATTTGCCGTAGATGGAATCGTTGGTATCCATGAACTGCCACTTGTCCACGAGTTCTTCCGGCAGGAAGTCCGTATCTCCCGGATCGTTTATCTGCACCTTCCTCATCATCTGACGGACGATGATCTCGAAATGCTTGTCGTTGATTTTCACGCCCTGGAGACGGTAAACCTCCTGAATCTCGTTCACTATGTATTCCTGAACCTTGATAGGGCCGAGGATGTTGAGGATGTCGGTAGGGGAGACCGCTCCGTCTGAAAGCCTCATTCCGGCCTTCACATAGTCGTTCTCCTGCACAAGAATCTGCTTGGTAAGAGGAACGAGATAACGTTTCTCCTGGCCTGCCTTGTTCTTGATGATGATTTCCCTGTTTCCTCTCTTGATTTTGCCCATGATGACCTCACCGTTGATTTCGGAAACAATCGCAGGATTGGACGGGTTACGTGCCTCGAAGAGCTCGGTCACACGAGGAAGACCTCCCGTGATGTCGCTTGACTTTCCGATTGCACGAGGAATCTTGATGATGATGTCTCCGACTTTCAGGTCGTCCCCGTCGTTTACCATGACATGAGCGCCGACAGGCAGGTTGTACTGCTTCTTGCTTTCGCCGTTCTCGTCGATGATGTTGATTGTCGGGTTCTTGGACTTGTCGCGGGATTCGATGATGACCTTGTCCCTGTTGAGGGAATATTCGTCAGCCATTTCCTCACGGTAGGTGACACCGTCTATCATACTGTCGAAACGAGCCTTACCTGCAGCTTCGATAATCGTGATTGCGTTGTATGCGTCCCATTCGCAGATGAGGTCGCCTTTCTTGACCTTGTCCCCGTCTTTCTTGTAGAGGATAGAGCCGTAAGGCACATCGTACTGCGAGTATGTGATGCCCGTGTTCTCGTCGATGATGCGGACTTCCGTAGTACGGCTTACGACAACATCCTGTACCGTACCGTCGTCGGTAACCCTCTGGATTGTCCTGAGTTCCTCGTATTCGAGCTTTCCTTCGTACTTGGAAGTGATAGAACTTTCGGATGCCGTGCTGGATGCCGTACCTCCGACGTGGAATGTACGGAGTGTCAGCTGTGTACCAGGCTCTCCGATGGACTGTGCCGCAATCACGCCGACAACTTCACCTTTCTCGACCATCCTTCCGGATGCGAGGTTACGTCCGTAACACTTGGCGCACACACCCTTGCGGGACTCGCAGGTGAG
>CALVDU010000018.1 GCA_944326375.1 uncultured Bacteroidales bacterium
ATAAGCCCCTATACTGACGAGGAGGCCGTCAAGGCGTTGAACATAGTTGCCGAAAATCCTGTAATTACTGAGGTATCCCAATATTTTTTCCCGGACCAGCCGTCTGACTATCTTCAGAAACTGCTCAAGAAAGTCAGAAGCATAGACGATTTTCAGGTAATGGTGATGTCCAGGGTCATCGAATGGGTGCTGGCTCACACGGCCCGCATTTTTTCATACGACGGCATCGGCAATCTCGGTGACGGCAAGAAAAAGTTTCTGGCGATGTCCAACCACCGGGACATAATACTCGACCCTGCTATCACACAGCTGGTACTGTTCAGGAACGGCATTCCTCTCACGGAAATAGCGGTAGGGGACAATCTCATCACCAACAAGTTCATAGAATACCTCATCAGGTCCAACAGGATGATAAAGGTGGTCAGGGGAATTTCCGCAAAGGAACTGTACCTTTCATCCCAGCTCCTGTCAAAATACATAAGGCTCAACATCACGCAGCAGCAGAGTTCCATCTGGCTTGCACAAAGGCAGGGCCGTACCAAGGACGGTCTTGACATGACGGAACAAGGACTTCTGAAGATGCTCGACATGAGCGGCTCCTCCGATTTCCGCCAGAATTTCGAGGAACTCAACATAATTCCGATGAGCATCTCCTATGAACTGGAACCTTGCGACATCCTCAAGGCACGCGAACTCCTCATTTCACGGAAAATAAAATATGTCAAGGCTCCGGACGAGGACCTCAAGAGCATACTTACGGGCATAAAGCAGGAAAAAGGAAACATCCACCTGAACATAGGCAAGCCGCTTTCTCCGGAAGAGATTGCCGTGGCCTCCCTCTGCGACAAGAACGACCGCTACCAACTGATCCGCCATGCCGTAGACCTGCGCGTCATCGAAGGATACAGGCTATGGAAGACGAACTATATTGCATACGACATAGTGAACCACGGCTTCAAGTACAGCGAGCATTACAGAAGGGAGGATGCGGAAAAATTCGTGGACTACATGGAGCATCAGCTTGACAAGGTGGAGAAGACACTCTGCCGGGCCGACCTGAGGGACATCTTCCTCCGCATCTATGCCAATCCTATCGTCTCCAAGGAGATGCTCCGCGAACAAAATACCCTCCCTGGCTGGAAATCATAGCCGGGAGGGCATTTCATTAAAATCAGTTTTTCGTGATGTGCACGTCCATCTGCGGGAACGGGAAGCCTATGCCTTTCTGCGGGAGAATCGTATAGATTTTCTCATTAAGGGCATAGTAGACCGGCCAATAGTCTTCTGATTTCACCCATATCCTCACAACATACTGCACGGCACTGTCCATAAGGGAGTTTATTTCTATCAGAGGATCCGCAGGGGCGCCGCCCGCAACATACAGGGTCCTTGATTCTGCCGCCACAATGTCCTTCAGGACATTCTTCACAGTTTCGGCATCCGTGCCGTATTCCACACCCACGAGCCATTCGACCCGGCGCATCGTATTGCCGGAATAGTTGTTTATCGTGCCGTTGGACAGGGAACCGTTCGGGACGATGATGAGCTTGTTGTCCGTGGTGGTCAGTTTTGTGCTGAAGATGTTCACTTCTGATACCGTCCCGGAATATCCGTTTTCAGTCTCGATGAAGTCTCCGGCCCGGAAAGGCTTGAAGACGAGTATCATGATGCCTCCGGCAAAATTCTGGACAGTCCCGCTCAATGCCATGCCTATCGCCATACCTCCCGCAGCGAGCAATGCAGCAAGGGACGTGGTGTTGACTCCGAGCGTACCTATCGTGATTATTACCAGAATGATCGTAAGTGAAATGCTGGTCAGGCTTTCGACAAAAGAAGCAATGGCCTTTTCCGTCTTTCTTCGCTCGAAAATTCTGCGGAGCATTCCCCTGATCTTCTTTATGAGCCATGCTCCGAGAGCATAGATTAGCAGGGCTATAAGCACCTTTATGCCGAAATGGATGGCGCTGTTCAGGAATTCAGGGACAAGTTCGCTCACCGGTGTGGTGACGATATGCTGTATGGTTTCCTTTGCGGCCTCCTGGATTTCGCTTACCGCAGCCGTGTCTTCGGGCGTCACGGTAATCTGCATCGGGAAAAATGACATGATCTACGGCTGTTTTTCAGGGATATGATTTCAGCGGAAAAGCCTTTCCGTACGTTCTATTATTTCTTCTGCCGGAAGGAAAGTGTCTATGACAAGATCCGGTTTGGCATATACCACGTCGTGATGCTCCTTAGTGAGGGATTCGCCTCCGCCGGTTATGTTCAGCATGATAACTTCGTCCTTCGCAACGGCCTTCTGTTCCACGGCCTGTGAAAGGCTGGCGACAGCCACGGAAGCGGCAGAATATATGTCTATTCCTTCGAGTTCCTTGAATCTGGCTTTCCAGATGTCGATTTCGTCGTTTGTCACCTTGTATATGTCACCTCCGGCATCGTTGATTGCATCGAAAAGGCCTCCGGCAAGCGAATACGGCGGTTTCCTGTTGGAAAGCACCTTCGCCTTTATTTCAGCGGCCTGCGCCCTCGCTTCCTCGGCGGAAAGTTTCACGAGAGGGCGTGATTTGGCCTTCCACGAATCGTACATAATCGTGAACGGAGCATTCTGAGACGGATACAGACGCATCTTGTGCTTGCCGAAACGTCCGTCTTCGATAAGCCTGAGATTGTTTTCCCACACAGCGATAGTGCCTGTGCCGCTTCCGATGGCCTGGAAATATGCATCCGGAATACGTCCTATGGTCTCGACTGCCGACAACAGGGTGGTGCCCATCCCGTCGCGCCGCGCTATGTTCTTTGCTCCGCCCTCGGCCATGAACCGCTCCGATTCACAGACCTTATCCGCAAGCACGATTGCATCGAAATAGTCGCATCCGGCAGGTGCGGCGATGATTTTCACACAGTCGTTCAGAGGTTTGTGGAACCAGAGGGCATTGATGTTGTCCTCAGGAATCGAAAGCAGGAGAGGTATGCCGTTGTCCGAGCAGACTTTTGCAAAGGCCCTGGCCGTATTTCCGGCAGATGCCACTACGAGAATCCTGTCATGGTTTTCCGGAAGGCGGGCACACACCGAATAGGCTTCCGTCTCCTTGAAAGAACATGTTTCCATCCTTGCCCCTATTTCCGGAAAATACCCGGAAAAGGTAATATAGAGATTTTCGAGGCCGAGATATGAAGCAAGCCCCTTGCTCCTGTAGGTCACTGGAGCGTGCGAGTGCAACAGAGTCCTCTTAATGGGAAGCCAGTCGGCATATCTGTAGAAACCGTCAAGATCGTTCCTCGGTTCGAATTTCTTTTTCTCATAAATTGCGCGGACAAGGGCAGGAGACTCCGCCTGCGGGTCTGCAAGAGTCCATCCGGCATCGTCAAAAATCCTCCCGGTGCCGCAGTTCATCAGTTTGTACTTCGTCGGTGTAAATGTCATGATCTATCGGTTTTAGTTGTTTTTCTGTCAATTATCTCGGCGATGTCCTCCACCGGGACTCCGGAATATCTGCCGAAGGTGCTTCTGCAGAGAGGACATGCCGTGGCTATCCTGTCCGGGGAACCTGCCATCAGATTGGTTACGGCATTTTCAGTCATGGCCCTGCGCTTGTCGAATCCGAGTGTCAGGCTTCCGAGGCTGCCGCCGCAGCAGATGCTTTCCTTGCGGTTCTTCGCCGCTTCAGCAAGGACTCCGGCCGCTTCCACTACGCGGCGCGGCTCGTCGTACACCCCGCAACCGCGCCCGAGTTCGCACGGGTCATGATACGCGTATCTTGTACCGTCCTTTTCCACAGTCAGGACTCCCTGGCGGATAAGACTGTCGATATATTCCGTATGGTGGACGATCCGTATGCCGTCCAGCCTGTATTTTTCCTTGAAAATCTTGTAGCAGATAGGGCAGGAGAGCAGCAGTACATCTGCTCCTGAAGCGCGGATTATTTCCGTGTTCTTCTCTATCAGCTGCTTCGCCGCATCGAAACGCCCCGCCATGAACATCGGCCTGCTGCAGCATATTCCGCCGTCCCTGTCCATGAAACTGTAGTCTGCCCCGGCCTTTTTCAGTATGGATTCCATGGAGCGCGATATGGCGGGCGTCAACGCCGTCATGCAGCCTGCAAAATAAAGTATCCGCTCACCATGTCCTGTTCCGGAAAAGTCACCGGCCGCTGCCGCCAGACCTGAAACCGGGATGCCGGAATAGTCCGGCGAAAGATTGTATTTCCTGATGGAACGCTGTGCGATCCTGAGTTTGTCGCCCTCGATGCCTACCGGACAGATGGCCGTACATTTGCCGCAAAGCAGGCATTTGTCGCTGATCTCTTCGATCCTGGCTTCATTCTGCCTCCTTATCTGGCGGTTGAGATACACCGTCGTGTCCCGTATGTTGGCCTTCATTACCCCCATCGGACAGGCATCAATGCACAATCCGCAGGACGGGCAGGAATAGACCTGTGCCTTGGCCAGCCCCTTGCGCGCATTGCGTATCTTTATCCCTGCATTGCGCAGCGGGATCAGGAGAATTTCGGTGGGGATGTGCATGTACCTTGTAAACGGAAGCACGAAGAAGAATACCCCGAGAGCACAGGAATAGGCCCACCAGGCCGGAAGCATGTTGGCGTGGTTACTCAGGAATGACGTAAAGACATGGTTCAGGGACTTCGTCAGGAAAGAACCTCCGCTTATGTCGGCGGTAAACGATTCCGCAAGAAGCCTCAGCGGGAATATTGCCCACAGAGAATACTGCCCCACAAGATCGAAGAAACTCGGATTTGTCGTCCGCCTCATCCCGAACATCACCGAACGGACACGCTTGATTATCGCCAGGGCGATTCCGCTGAGCACAATCAGCAGGAAGAGGTCCATGAGGAAGAATATCAGGGCGCCTTTCATGGTACTTTCGGTCTCTGCCACGAAATACCTGAAAAAGATAGGATAATAAAAGAGTTTCGCCCTGTGCGGGGTGTACAGGAAGACTTCGATATGTCCTATGACAATCAGCATGAACCATCCGAAGGCTATGCTGGAGTGCATGTAGCCGAGAAGTTTGTTCCGCTTCCAGATGTCCACGTGGATGAGGCACTTCAGGAAGATGTCCTTGATGTTTTTCCAGAGCGTGGCCGGAGTCACGAGGGAAATGAAGAACCTCTTTCTGTCTTCCGCAGGCAACTGGAGGATGATCCGCACCATTCCCACTACGCAGTACGAAATTATGAACGCCATTCCGAGAACGAACGGAAGCACGAAATCATTGTAGCCTGTCAGGAATCTCTCTCTCATTTTGTCTCGGAATAAAGTTTTGAAATCGACAGTATCAGATGCCTCGTGTTTATGCCCCTGGGACATACCATCGTGCATTTTCCGCACAGCATGCAGTTCTTCATCATCCTGAAGGCCTCCTTCTCGCGTCCCCTCTGAAGACAGAGTATGACTTTTCTGATGCTCATTCCAGAATATACTGAAGCCGGGCATGTGGCGGAGCAGGAGCCGCAGGCCATGCACTTGTACACGTCAGGCTCCATCTCGTGCAGCCTTTCGAACAACGTGAGGTCCACGTTGTCCAGATTTATAGCCGAACTTGGCGAAATCCTGAAACCGAAGTCCATCATTTCAACCCGTTTATGAACAGATGTACATCCAATGCCGCCGCACGGGCTTCAGCCAATGCCTCAGGCACTGTCTTAGGCCCGGTGCAGGCCCCGGCATAGAAGATTCCTTCCTTTGGCGATTCCACGACCCCGTACACGTTGTCCTTCGATTTAAGGAAACCGTCGGAGTCCGTCGGAAGCGGTATCATTCCTGCCACTCTTGAGGAAGCCTGGCTGCAAACCATTCCCGCCATCAGCACAAGCAGGTCAAGAGTAACCTTTACAGGTTTTCCTGAAAGGGTATCTTCAGCCTTGATCACAACCTTGCCCTCTATGTTTTCGCTGACTTCGGAAACGCGTCCCCTGATGAACCGTATGCCGTAGTCTCTCTGTGCATTGATGTAGAAGTCTTCGTATTTTTTCCCGAACATCCTCAGATCCATGTAGAAGCAATATACGGATGCTTCGGGGAACTTCTGGCGGATTTCTATGGCCTGTTTCACTGCCGTGATGCAGCAGACTTTGGAGCACTGGGAATTTCTCGCTTTCTCGTCCCTGGAACCGACGCAGTGCACGAATCCCACGGCATTCATCGCCGAATTGTCTATTCTCGGATCCGCATTCCCGTTGAACCAGTGTTCAAGGTCGCGGTTGGTGATGACCTGGTCATAGACACCGTAGCCGTATTCCTCCTTCTTGGAAGCGTCGAAAACAGAAAATCCCGTAGTCACGAGCATTATGCGGGTAATTATCGAGATACCGTTGGACAACATTATGTTGTAACTGTCCTTCAGCCTGTTGACGAAGGATATCTCGGTATTGAGAAAAATATTCGCGCCCGAAGCGGCGGCGACGAGCCCGTCGACAAGTTCCTTTGCCGGGGACATGTCCGGAAACAGACGGTGCCATGATGCTACATGTCCGCCGAGCCTTTCCGTCCTCTCGATTATGATGGGGCTGTAACCGAGCTTCAGCAGTTGGCCTGCGGCTTCGAGACCGGCGATTCCCCCGCCTATTATTACGATGTTCTCTTTCATTGCGATTCAGGTTTCAGCACTTGTTTTTCAGCAGCATTTCAGCACGTCCGGAAGTCCAGGACGCATTATGTCCTTCTTGTTGAGTCCCTTGTATTTGTCTTCCGGATTGTATTCCACGCCGATTTTGTCGAGAAGCGGCTCAACGGCCACCTGATGGAGCTGCAGCCCGAGATCCCACGGGTCGTACCCGAGGACAAGGCCGGCCACTTCTTCGTACGTGAACACAGGAATGCCGTAGCCGTTCTGTCCGTATGTCTTGCCCTCCGACTCGGCTATCACATACTGCCACCTGTCGAGAAAATACGGGCAGCCCGGACAGTTGGTGATTATCATGTCCGGGTGATATGGTTCCATGGACTCGAATTTCTTGTAGGTGTTGGACAGGGAATAGCCCCTGTTGGCCTTGACATGGTACTGGCGGAATCCATAGCCGCAGCAGTGCCTGCGCTCGGGATAATCTATCACGTTGCCGCCCCATGCCTCGACCATTCCGCAGAGCACGTACGGATATTCGGCTCCTCCTACGCCCTTCGACGGGAACATCTTGGAATAGTGGCAACCTATGTGTTCCACTACCTTCAGCGGCTCTCCGGTTTCCTTGTTCACGAGACGGTATTTTGCCCTTGAGGCAATCTCGTTGCGGTATTTGTATATGAGGTCGCTGGCGTGGGCGAGATATTTGGGCTTGTTGAATTCCCTGCGGCAGGCTTTCCAGAGCAGTTCCCTGATTTTTGCCTCCAGTTCCGGAAATTCCCTCCATGTTTCGAGTATTTCGGCATAGTTGCCGAAAGATGTGATGCATGAAGCCACGTAGTTCTCGTATCCGGCTTCGGTCATGAGTGCGAACTGCCTTGCCACTATCGTCATCACGGTTTCCTGCGGAATAGTGTCGCAGTGATAGGCGATGCCTCCGCATGTGGTATGGTGCTCGGTTTCATAAAAATCCTTTCCGAGAACATTGCGGCATATTTCCATGAACATCCTTTCCGAGCCGGGAAAGAAATTCTGTCTGATGCAGCTTCTCACATAAAACCAACGGTCATCCGGAATCTCTTTCTGGTATTCCGACCATATCTTCTGTTTTCCCTGATAAATCATGATTCAGTCTTCGTTGTTGAGATGTCCCTCGGAGGTGGTTTCGAATGTCATCCTGAAATACTCTTCCATGTCCATGCCCATTTCCTCCGCCTTCTTGCGGGAACATTGTTCCACAAATTCGATGCGTTCCGTACCCCCGGTCACGTCGAAAATTCTCTTGAGCTCGTCCAGGGACTCCTGGGGGATTTTCCTCAGCACTCCGGGACCCTTGCCCTGATAATTGGCCCCGAGCCGCTCGAAATTGTCCTTGAGATGCTCCGTGTGCCATTTCCATACCGGTCCCGACTCCTTGTGGTCCTCCCATTTGAATGTCTCGGGATATACGCAGTAGCCGTAGTTCAGTATGTTGCCCGTCAGCATTTTTGTCAAAGGATACAATTGCCTTCCTTTCTCCGAGCACGTGAACCAGCCTTTCTTTGCCGACAGGTTCCTCAAGGCCATGAGCACCAGTCCGGGACCGTTCTTCCGCGGACACCTTGTCACGCACGACATGCACTCTCCGCAATACCATATCACGTCGCTCTTCAGCAATTTCTCTATCTCAGCGTCGTCCTTGCTCTGGACGATGTCCATTATCTTCCTCGGGTCGTATTTGTAGAATTCCGCTGCAGGACATATTGCCGTACACGTGCCGCAGTTGATGCAGGTCTTCAGACCTTCGACAACCCTATAGTCCTGGCTCAGTTCTTCGTAAAGTTTACCCATAACAAATGCATAAAACCTTGCAAAGTTATAAAAAATATCCTAATAACAGATGCGCATTGTGCGGCCGCCTGCGGCAGGAAGGCTGAGTCGGATCATATACGGACAAGCAGGACAACATTTTCGACATGGTGCGTATGCGGGAACATGTCCACTGGCTGCACGGCGGAAATCCTGTATTTTCCGGAAAGGATGGCGAGATCCCTCGCCTGCGATGCAGGATTGCAGCTGACATATACTATCCTGTCCGGCTCGGCATTGAGGAGCACTCCGGCCACGTCGGGATGTATGCCGGCTCTCGGAGGGTCGAGGATGACCACGTCCGGCCTGCCATGTTCCTCCACGAAAGAGTCTGTCAGTATGTCCTTCATGTCACCGGCGAAAAATTCGCAGTTGCTAACATTATTGTTTTTCGCATTGATTTCAGCGTCCTTTATCGCTTCCGGCACATATTCAATACCTATGACCTTCGCCGCCGACGACGACACGAACTGGGCAATCGTCCCCGTGCCGGTATAGAGGTCGTAGACCGTTT
The DNA here is from genome assembly GCA_944326375.1 of uncultured Bacteroidales bacterium. Classification (GTDB taxonomy): domain Bacteria; phylum Bacteroidota; class Bacteroidia; order Bacteroidales; family UBA932; genus Cryptobacteroides. The sequence goes on from CALVDU010000018.1 coordinate 8,943, forward strand.
CCTTGCCGGTCAGTCCGGCATATTCCCTTGCTGTGGAGTATAGCCTGTAAGCCTGCGGAGAATTGGTCTGGTAGAAGGATTTGGGGCCTATCCTGAACTTCAGGTTCTCCATCGTCTCATAGATGGCATCCTCTCCTTTATATAATATGCACTCCAGATCGGAGATGGAATCGTTTGCCTTGCCGTTGATGACGTACCATAGCGACACTATCTGCGGAAATTCCGCCGCCACGGCATCCAGCAGGGCCTTTCTCTTGTCAGCGTCCTCGTAATGGAAGCACAGGACGAGCATCACGTCTCCTGCTTCGTTGGTCCGGATGAACATGTTGCGCAGGAAACCAGTATGATTCCGTATGTCGAAGAACTCGAACCCGTGAGTCAGGGCATATTCCTTTATGAAAAGCCGGATGGCGTTGGACGGCTCCTTCTGCAGCCAGCAGTGTCTGATGTCAAGCACTTTGTCGAAAAACCGTCCGACATGGAACCCGAGCCCGCATCTCTGCTGCGGAGTGAGGCTTTCTGGGTCTTCTCCTTCCATGATCCAGCGTCTGGAAGAAAACGTGAATTCAAGTTTGTTCCGGTAGTACACAGTCCTGTCGGAGGGGAGTATGGGAGATATTTCAGGGACTTCGAGGTGTCCGATGCGGACCAGCTGGTCATAGACCTGCTGCTGCTTGGCCTTGAGCTGCATTTCGTAGGGGAGGGGCTGCCATTTGCATCCTCCGCAAGTGCCGAAATGGCTGCAGAAAGGTTCGAGACGGTGCTCGGACGGCCTGACAATCCGCAGGATGTAACCTTCCATGTAATTTTTCTTCTTTTTGGTCACTTTCACGTCCACGATGTCCCCCGGAACGGCGAACTGCACGAAAAGGACAGCGCCGTCAACTCTTGCTATAGCCTTGCCTTCAGCCGCAACATCCTCTATTTCAATATTTTCCAATATGATTTCCTTTTTCTTTCCCATAATTTTACAATTTCGTAAGGCAAAAATAGACAAAATACCGGAAAATATTGCTTATATTTGCGCGCTGCACTGAATGTTATATAAACGCTTTTTTATCAGAATGACTAAAAGACTATTGTTCAACGCATTGCCGAAGAGCATTGCGTTGGTTGCCGTCGCATGGGCAGCCGCCTCATGCATCAATGAAGAGTATGATTTCAACAACGGAATAGATACGACAGTCACAATCAAGGGTGATATCAGCGCGCCGATAGGCAATACCAGTTTCATGCTTATCGGAGATTTCCTCAATCTTGAGGATGAAAGCGCTTCGGCACTGGTGAAGGAAGAGAATGGGGACTACTCCGTAAGATTGAGCGGAGAGGACGCGGCATTTTCTTATACCGTCCCGACCGTAGAGATAACCGATTTCTTCCAGGGCGACGCTTTGACGGTAAAGGTGGATGCCCCATACAACGAGATAGACCTCGAAGGTCATGATCTTTCAGAGTTCGTCAATGGAGACAGTTATTATTTTCCGACAACTATAATAACCCTTCCGGACAAGTTCTATGAACTGGAAATCCCTTCCGCAGATCTGCCGATAGAAATCAATGAGGAGATACCGGAGGAAATTACGGGCATCAGCAGCATAAGCCTCGATGCTGAAATAAATGTCACGGTAAAAATAAATGCCGGGCCGCTGCACACTTCAGATAACTTCATCATGGACTTTCCGGACTATTTCACGTTCGAAGCCGCTGATGGGCAGACCATTGGCGAGGGCAACAAATTCTCCCTCGCAGCCACGTTCAGCCCGGACAGCCCGACTACCTACACATTCCGGCTGAAAGAGATAGATTTCAGCGGACTTCCTGACGGGCAAGGACTCGTAAACGGACACCTTGTAATAAACGACCGGGTGACTGTCGGTGCGGAAAACGGATACGCATTTTCCATCAACCCTCATGAAATGCAGGAGCGGAGCGAGACGTTCCCTGCTTCAATCGAAATGGACCTGGATGTAAGTCTTCCGGAAATAAACATCAGGAGCGTCACGGCCTCCATTTCTCCGGACATCACGGTTGACGACCAGGGATTCGGAATTACAGGTCTGCCTGAAACCCTGACGGGAGGGAATGTTGTGCTTGACATATGGAATCCGCAGATCCAGCTGGACATCACAAACCCGAGCCCGTTCACTCTCAGCATGTCGGCAGATCTTGTCGCCAAAAAGGGAGATGATATCATCACAAGCATCGGCATTGGTACGGACGGGTCTGTTGCCATAAAACCGGGAGTGGAGACCATCTTCATTTCCCGCAGAGGAGCCGACATCCCGCAGACCATGGAGGGGACGAATTTCCAGGACATCGTGATTGAAAACCTCACAGACCTCATAAAGGACATCCCGGACAGCGTGCTTGTGAAAAACATAAGGCTGACAGTGGCTGAAGAATACGGTGAAATCCAGCCTGGAACCGAATACAGTTTCGCATTCGGCTACAGCCTGAATGCCCCTCTCGCAGTCGGGCCTGATATGAAACTGGAAACTAGCCTGGATCTTACAGGCCTTCAGGGCGACAGCAACAGCGGGACAGAAGACACGGACGGGGACGGAGTCCCAGACACTACTGACGGGACGGACAGCGGTTCCGATTTCCCTGACGGGAATGCCGTCATCGAACTCATGATGACCTATGTCAACATCATTCCGATAGACATGTCCATAAGAGCCGTACCGGTAGACAAAGACGGCAACGAGATGGCTGACGCTTCTTTCTCCGTCGAAGTTGAAGGCGGCATAGATGCGGGCTCACAGGACAATCCGTCAGAATCGCCTGTGACAATAAGAATGACGTTGTCTTCGTCTGAAGTGTTGGACGATCTGGACGGCGTAATGATGTACATCACAGCCTCGGCACCGAAAGACGAAAACCTGCTCGGCATTCCTCTCAATGCTGCGCATGGAATACAGGGCAAGGACATTGTGCTGAAAATCAACGGGGAAATTTCCGCAACACTCTAATGAAAACTGAAAAGATGAAAAAGATATTGTTCGCTGCGGCTGCATTTGCCGCCTTCCTGACTTCGGCCTGGGCACAGCAGGCTCCAAGAAGTTCCTACTTTCTGGACGGTTATTCATACAGGCACAGGCTCAATCCTGCCTTTGCCTCATCCAGAAGTTATTTTGCACTTCCCGTAATGAGTTCGACCGACCTGTCTGTCCAGAGCAACATGGGTGTGAGCACATTCCTGTACCCGTACAACGGCCAGTTGACCACATTCATGAACGGATCGGTAAGTGCGGATGAGTTTCTCGGAAAATTGAACCGGAACAACAAGATAAATATGGACATTGCCACCTCGTTCGCATCTGTCGGTTCCTGGGGAAAATCCGGAAAAGGCTTCACCATGGTTGACCTCAATCTGAAGTCTTCCACAAGTGCGAACCTTCCGTACGACCTCTTCGATTTCATGAAGAACATAGGCTCGAAACAGCAGTACGACATAAGCAACATCGGTTTCAGGACAAGAAACTACCTTGAACTCGCCCTCGGACATTCCCACAAGATTGGGGACAGGCTCACGATAGGCGCAAAGGTAAAGTTACTGTTCGGACTGGCCAAGGCTGACATCAACATAGACAATGCACAGGTTGAAATGAACGCCGACAAATGGATAGTCAAGGCAAACGCTTCGCTCAGCACATCCATTCCGGGTCTGACGGCTCCGAAAAATGAAGACGGAAGCCTTGACATTACCGGCATCGGTTTTGACATGGAGTCCCTTTTGGACAACGGCATCGGGAGCGCATTGGGAAGTTTTGTCGGAGGCTATGGCGGAGCAATTGACCTTGGAGCGGAGTTCAGGTTCTTTGACGGACTTTATGTCTCGGCTTCCCTCCTTGACCTCGGTTTCATGACCTGGAACAACAGGTTTTCTGCGAGGAGTAACGACAATTACTGGGAATTCGACGGCTTCGATGAAATCGACGTGACCAATTCAGACGGAGAAAATTCCATAGGAAACCAGGTCCAGCAGATAGGGGACCAGTTCAAGGACTTCATAAAGATGTATGAGGACGAAAATGCTGCCGGAAAATCTACGGAATTCCTGTCCTGCACGATGAACATCGGCGTGGAATATGAAATGCCTTTCTACAGGAGGATGTCAGTCGGAGCACTTTCTTCGACGAAGTTCCAGGGACCTTACACCTGGACTGAAGGCAGGTTCTCCCTGAATCTTGCGCCGGTCAACTGGATAAGTCTTACGGCAAACTACGGAATCTCGACCTTCGGGTCCACTTTCGGTGCCATGCTGAACATACATACGGCTGCATTCAGCCTGTTCGTCGGTTCGGACACGTTCCTGTTCAATTTCTCGTCTCCTGTAGAAGGAGTCGGAATAGGTATTCCGATAAACAACCTGAACATGAACCTGAATTTCGGGCTTACTTTCAACGTCAGCAAGAGGCGTGACCTTCGGGACTGAGACTTCCAGGCTCATGAAAGACATAATCGCCGTACACGGACACTGCGCCGTGTACGGCTTTTTTTTTGTCATCCCGAACGTACGAGCCACAGGATGCCCGCTATTTTGTACAGGGATGTCAAAAAGAGAAAAAAGATACGGAAAAAGAAAAGCCTTTCTGAGTTTTTCTTTTTCCGTTCATCGCGTTCCTGCATTCTCCATAGATTTGCCCCACGACTTTTATTTATTTAATACAAGGTTTATGGAATGGCAGATACCATTACAACGATA
>CALVDU010000019.1 GCA_944326375.1 uncultured Bacteroidales bacterium
CCAATAAAATAAAACCATATACGATGATTACAATCGACAGAATCGCCTTCAGTTATGGCAAGACGCCCGTACTCAAGGACATTTCAATGAAACTGGAGAGCGGCAGAATCTATGGTCTGCTCGGAGAAAACGGTGTCGGGAAGACCACTTTGCTGACACTGCTCTGCGGTCTGAAGAAACCTGACGCCGGCACTATCGACATCGACGGCCAATGCCCGTTCAGACGGAAACCGGGCTTCCTCGCCTCTGAATTTTATCTGGGGGATGAAGTTGTGGCACACCCTGTGAAAGCCTCCGCTTTCGCAAAAGAAAACGGGAAATTCCGGGAAGGCTTTGACATGGGAAAATTCATGGAACTCATGGAAATCTTTGAAACCGAAACTGACAGGAAAATGAACGCAATGTCATTCGGACAATTGAAAAAGACACACATTTCATTCGCCTTGGCATGCAACTGCCGGTACCTTTTCATGGATGAGCCGACAAACGGTCTCGACATCCCGTCAAAGACACAATTCCGCAAGGCCGTCATGAAATACACGGCAGAAGATTCGACAATACTGATCTCCACGCATCAGGTCAGAGACCTTGAAAACATCATCGACCCGATTATCATCCTCGACAGGCAGGATGTGCTGCTGAATGCTTCAGTAGCGGAAATTTCGGAAAAACTGCACTTCGACTATTCCAACGAAAAAATCGAGGGTGCCCTCTACGGCGAACTCATTCCCGGAGGAAGCATACAGGTCACGCTCAACACCTCCGGAGAAGAAAGCAAGGTAAACATAGAGGCTCTGTTCAATACAGTGCTCAGACATAAGGAACTCATAAAGGGACTTTTCAAAAAATAACAGGACATGAAAGAGACATTCGACATAGGCAGATTCGGGAAATATCTGCTCACCGACATAAAATCACTTTTCAACCGCAGAGGCATAAGTCTCATAAGCCTCAGCCTCGCAGGCGTCGCAGCAAACTTCGTGGTCCTGCTATTCAATCTCGTCCTTGGCGACCAGTACATGGGTTGGGACTCGTCAGTCAGGTCACTGCTGTTCTACTTCTGCGGTGCTCTCGCCGTAATACTCGTCCCGGTAAGGCATTACGGAATCATCACAGACAAGCGCAAGGGTGCTGAATTCCTGCTCATGCCGGCTTCACTCCTTGAAAAATTCATCTCTCTCATCATCGTATCCGTAATTGTCGTTCCCCTTACCTACTGCATCCTGTATATTGGTACGGACTGGCTCTGGAGCATCTGCGACAGAACGTTCGACAAGTCTCTCTTCAGATATATAGTACTGGAAAGCAACATGCCGCTGATAAATTTCGACTTCACGGACATGCACTTCTTCACCCTCGACGATTTCGCTTCAGGCATCCTTGTTTTCGTCCTCGGAGGACTGTTCTTCCGAAAAAGCAAAATCGGCAAGACATTCCTCGTGCTGCTTGCATCAGGCATCGTCATAGGAACCGCCTTCATAGGGCTGATTGACAACGAAACCATATATGCCAACATATCGGAAGACAGTCTCCGGCTTGTCGACAACATCAACGATACCGTAATCCTCCTGCTCCTGCTTGCAGGAATATGGTTCAGAATGAAAAAAATACAACTTTAAACCGAAATGTCATGGAATTCGACTCCAACAAACCGATATTCCTGCAGATTGCAGACTCGTTCCACGAAAAAATCCTCAGCGGAGAACTGAATCCTGGAGACAGGATCATGTCCGTCAGGGAACTCGGAGGCGAATTGGGAGTAAACCCCAACACGGTCATGAGAAGTTACGAAAAGATGACCGCCTCCGGCATCATTTACAACAAACGCGGAATCGGCTATTTCATAAGCGATGACGCACGCAATATCGTGGAAGAATTGCAGCGGGAAGATTTCCTTAAGAATGAAGTCCCGAAAATAAAGAAAAAGATGCAACTTCTCGGGCTTGACTCAAGCATTTTCAACAGCTGACCGTTTTCGGCACGCTATTTGGAATACATGTGGAAGCACACAATTAGTTAAACATAAATTCTTCTACATAAAGGCGTCCGGGAGTGAATCTCCGACGCCTTTTCTCTTATGCGGCATAAGAGAAAAGGCGAAACTATCCTAACCCCCTGCACCCCCTTTAGGGGGATCTCGCTCCTTCCAGTCGCGGTCCCTCAGGGACTTGGCGAAGCATAAGAGAAAAGGCGAAACTATACGTTTATTATCTGCCTCCCGGACGGCGCATGTTGCGCATCATGTTCTGCATTCCGCCGCCCATCGCAGTCTTCATCATCTTCCTCATGCCCTCAAACTGCTTGAGCAGCCTGTTGACCTCTGCCACAGAAGTCCCGCTGCCATCGGCAATACGTTTGCGGCGGCTTCCGTTGATTATTTCAGGCTTTTCCCTTTCCTGCGGAGTCATGGACTGGATTATGGCTTCCACGCTCTTGAACGAAGAATTGTCCATGTCAACATCCTTCAAAGCCTTGCCCATTCCCGGAATCATGGAAGCAAGATCCTTTATGTTGCCCATCTTCTTTATCTGCTGGATCTGGTCGTAGAAATCCGTCAAAGTAAACTGGTTCTTGGCGAGTTTCTTCTTCAGTCTGCGCGCCTGCTCCTCATCAAACTGCTCCTGTGCCTTTTCGACGAGGGTGACGACATCACCCATGCCGAGAATCCTGTCAGCGATCCTTTTCGGATGGAACACGTCGAGTGCCTCCATCTTTTCTCCGGAACTTATGAACTTGATAGGTTTCCCGACAACGGCCTTGATTGAAAGTGCTGCACCGCCTCTGGTGTCTCCATCCATCTTTGTGAGCACCACTCCGTCGAAATCGAGCCTGTCATTGAATGCCTTGGCGGTCTCGACCGCATCCTGACCGGTCATCGCATCCACGACGAAAAGGGTTTCAGTCGGCTGCAAAGCCTTTTTGAGAGCAGCGATCTCGTCCATCATCTCCTCGTCAACGGCAAGACGTCCGGCCGTATCGACTATCACGAGAGAATATCCTTCCTGCTTTGCCCTTGCCACCGCATTCCTGGCAATCGCCACAGGATCCTTGACGCCGTCCTCAGAATATACTGGCACGCCGACCTGTTCCCCGAGCACCTTCAACTGGTCGATTGCCGCAGGACGATACACGTCGCAGGCAGCAAGCATGACCTTCATTCCCCTCTTGCTCTTGCAGTTCAGGGCGAGCTTTCCGGAAAAGGTGGTCTTTCCCGAACCCTGAAGGCCTGCCACGAGCACTATGCCGGGATGTCCCTTGACATTGATGTCGGACGACTCGCTGCCCATCAGTGCGGCAAGTTCGTCATGGACAATCTTTACCATCATCTGCTCCGGCTTCACCGCCTTGAGCACGTCCATGCCCATCGCCTTCTGCTTCACGTCGTCGCAGAACTGCTTGGCAGTCTTGTAGCTTACGTCCGCTTCAAGGAGTGCCCTCCTGATATCCTTGAGGGTCTCTGCCACGTTTATTTCAGTAATCTTTCCCTGCCCTTTCAGCATTTTGAAAGAGCGTTCAAGCCTGTCAACTAAATTTTCAAACATATCGGATAGTCATTTTATTTTCCACTTCCTGCAGAATCGGAGTATACGGTCCCTGCGTAGTCCCGGAGATTGTATCTGTTGGACATCACCTGTCCGTATGCCCCGGCAGTCCTGATCGCAAGAAGGTCTCCCCTCCCGGTCTCAGGCAAAACCCTGTCTTCGCCCCATACGTCTGCCGATTCGCACACAGGACCGACCACATCATAAACCTTTTCCGAAGCATCCCCCCTGAACTTTGCGGACACATTCTCGACCTTATGATATGCACCGTACAGGGCAGGTCTTATAAGATCGTTCATCCCGGCATCCGTTATGAGGAAAGTCTTGCGCTCACCGTGCTTCACATAGAGGACTTTAGTAAACAGCGTACCGCACTGGGCCACTACCGAACGTCCCGGTTCCACATGAATCCGCCTTCCGCCCTTCCTGTCGATATTGGCGTCTATCGTGCCGAACCAGCGGTCAAAAGCGGCTATTGGACTGCCGTCAGGATCGGCATAGTCGACTCCGAGGCCGCCGCCCAAATCAATGTTGGCGACAGAAAGCCCCGCAGACTCGAAATATTCGGCAATCTCATTCGCCCTCCTGCACTCAAGCGAAAATACATCCTCCACATCCATGATCTGTGACCCGATATGAAAATGCAGCCCGTTGAAGACGATGTTCGGACACTCCCTGAACATTGCCGCCGCTGCGTCGAACTCATGGGCGGCAATGCCGAACTTGTTGTCATACAGTCCGGTGGTAATGTATTTGTGCGTATGGGAATCTATGTTAGGATTTATCCGGAGCGAGACATTCGCCTTCATTCCCATTTTTCCGGCAAGGTCATTCAGCACAGCGAGTTCGTCGAGAGATTCGCAGTTGAACGCAAATATGCCCACTTTCAGGGCGTTGCAGATCTCTTCCTCAGTCTTTCCCACTCCTGCAAAAACAATATTGTCGGGCCGGAAACCGCATTCCGCTGCCCGGAGCACCTCATTCCCGCTCACGCAATCCGCCCCGAAACCGCATGAACTTATCATGCGGAGGATCCGTTCGTCCACATTGGCCTTTACGGCATAATGAACTTCTATCCCATGCGAAGATGCCGAAGCGGCCAGAGCATCAAGGGTAGCCTTCAGCAAATCCATGTCGTAATAATAAAACGGTGTCCTGATCTTCTCAAGAGCGGGTATTTGTCCTATATTCAGCATATTGTACAGCCAGCAAAATTTTTGGTGCAAAAACGATTGCAAAAATAGGGAAAAAATCGCTAATTTCGCGGTCTATCTGCAATAAAGACGAATAACGACATAAAAATCTATAAAAGATGGAAAAAGGACCTATCTCTAATTTCATTGTGCATCATTACCGCCACTTCAATTCTGCAGCGCTGGTAGATGCGGCAAAGGCTTACGACGAACACATCAGCAACGGAGGGAAGATGATGCTCGCAATGGCAGGTGCGATGAGCACGGCTGAACTCGGACTCTCCCTCGCCGAAATGATAAGGCAGGACAAGATCCATATCGTTTCCTGTTCGGCAAACAACCTCGAAGAGGACATAATGAACCTTGTGGCACACAACCACTATTACAGGGTTCCGCACTACAGGGACCTGACCCCTCAGCAGGAAAAGGAACTGCTCGAAAATCACTACAACCGCGTAACCGACACATGCATTCCTGAAGAAGAGGCATTCCGCCGTCTTGAAGACCATCTTCTTGACATATGGAAAGACATGCAGGCAAAGGGTGAACGCCTTCTTCCGTACGAAGTCATGTACAGGCTTATCAGGAGCGGTGTCCTCGAACAGTATTATGAAATAGACCCGAAAGACAGTTGGGTACTTGCCGCCTGCGAAAAGAACATCCCGATCGTGGTGCCGGCATGGGAAGACTGCACTACCGCAAACATCTTCACTGCACACTGCATCAAGGGAGAACTCGATCCGCACATCATCAAGAACGGAGTAGAGACCATGATTTTCCTCACTGACTGGTACAAGAACAATTCCGGCGGCAAAGGAGTCGGTTTCTTCCAGATCGGAGGAGGCACGGCAGGTGACTTCCCTATCTGCGTAGTGCCTATGATGGAGCAGGATCTCGGCTGGACCGGCACTCCGCTTTGGGCATATTTCTGCCAGATTTCCGACTGTACGACATCCTACGGCTCTTATTCCGGCGCTGTGCCTAATGAAAAGATCACATGGGGCAAACTGGATGTGGACACTCCGAAATTCATCATCGAATCTGATGCCACGATCGTGGCACCTCTGATTTTCGGATACGTCCTCGGCTGGTAGGCTCCGATGAGTTTTTTCGAATCCCTGAACGACATACGGCTGCTGCAAAGCATTGCAATGGTCGTAGCGGCGTCCCTCGCCATTGTCATGTTACTGATAAAAGTTCCGCGTTCTGAACATTCCAGGAAACTGACAAGGGCGAAGGACATCGTCGCGTTCAGTTACATGATATGCGCCTTCATTTTTGGTTATACGTTATACCACAACGAGATAGAGGACTATGAAGTATTCTCGGCAATCACGATGCTGATAAATGTTTCCTTCTCCTCTGCCACGCTGGGCTATTCCCTGATAAATCTCCTCAACTACAGGAACGTTGAACTGAGCAAGCTCCTTATAAGCATTTTTGCCATTTTCCTGGTCAGCATAGCGCTCGTGGACATATTCTTCTTTGACCGGAACAGACTTTTCAAGGTGGCCCTGATAACGGGAATAGTGCTGTTCTGCGCTCTGTGCATATACTATATCATCATATTCGACAAATGGTACAAACAGAGTGTCCGGCTTCTTGAAAAGTATTACGACGAAGACGAGGACCATAAACTGAAATGGATTAAATTCTGTTTCATCCTCGCCATGCTCACGGACATGTTCATACTCGTCTATCTGCTGTTGCCGAGGGGCATGATTATCTTTTACATCGGTTTCTATATCCTGTTCCTTCTGTATTTCGCAAGCAATTTCATATCATTCCTGGGCAGCCATAAACTGCTTCTCGATGCATTCGGACACTGGACCATACGGAAACCCAAAAGAAAGAAAAACACCCGCAGAACGGGCAAGACTGCAAATCCCGCATCTGTACCGGAAGTCATTGAAGTAATGCCTGTCAGGACATCTGAGGCAGCCGGTACGGGAGTCACGGCCAATGAAAATGCCGAAAAATCAGAAACGGAGATTTCTTCCGCAAGCCTTGAAAATGCACTCGATCAATGGGTCAGGGAGAAACGGTACAGGGAATATGACAAGAGCCGCGAAGAAATCGCTGCAGAACTCGGCACTACGAAAGAACTGCTGCACCAGTATTTCATCGTAAACAAAGGGGTGGATTTCCGCACTTGGAGGACAGAACTTCGCATCGAAGACGCGAAAAAACTGCTTCTGGAGGACAAAAAACTGTCCACAAACATCATCGGGGAAATTGCCGGGTTCAGCGACCGGTCCAATTTCCACCGTCAGTTCACAAAAATCGTGGGATGCTCTCCGAAACAGTGGAGGGAAAGCGACGGCAAGCCGTCAGTTGCATAATCAATCCCCTATTCAGCGTCAGATACGGATTTCATGTATAGAGGATAGCCCGTCAGGGTGTAGATACCCGTTGTGCTGTCATATCCCTGTCCCGAAAAATCGATGATCAGAAACCCATCATCCAGTCCGGTAGGCATGTAGCGTCCATTGTTGTCGCCGTCCGTATCAATGGCATTCAAGCGGTATCTGCAGCCGCTCATCATCTCTATCGAGAGACTGAAACTTCCGTCCTGTCCGGAAACGGTTTCAGTCGTCATCAGAGGACGTCTGTTGTTCCGGTCATCTTCGTCATAAATTCCGAGAGTTACGCTTATGTTGGCGATAGGGGCTTCCGTATTGTAGTCATATACAGTGCCCGAGACATTGAGAAGGCCGCTGGAGGCATCCGACTCCATGTCTGCCATACATGAACTGGCAGCAATTGCGGTACAGAGCACAATCGCCGCTGCCGCATATCTGGAAAATAATATTTTTGAAAATTTCATCCGGCTTATACTTTTATGGCATTACCGGTTCAGGTTTCAGATACGGGTGCAAATATAGCAATTATTTTCTATTGTCCCGTTAGTATTGATCCCAGGACTTGATCTGGATCTCATCAACCCCCATCCCGCAGAACGCCCTGATGAACGCAGTCGCAAGACGTGCATTGGTAATGAGAGGAATGTTGAAGTCGATTGCCGCACGGCGGATCTTGTACCCGTTGGAAAGTTCTTCGCTCGTAAAGTTCTTGGGAATATTGACGACGAGTTCGATTTCCTTGTCCTGAATCATTTTCAAAGCGGAAGCATATTGCTTTGAAAGGTCCGGATTGTCGCATTCGCTCGGCCAGAGCACACGTGTTGCAGGCACGTCGTTCTCGACGAGATATTTGTATGTGCCGGCAGTAGCGTAAATGGTATATCCGCCGGAAGCGAGCAGACGGCAGGCATTCAGAAGATCTGCCTTCTGCAGGGCATCTCCGGAAGAAACAAGGATGTTCTTCTTAGGGATAGTATATCCTACGGAAAGTATTGACTTGAGCAGAGCCTCGTTGAAGTCGTCCCCTATACAGCCCACTTCTCCTGTGGAAGCCATGTCCACGCCAAGGACGGGATCGGCCTGATGCAGACGGGAGAACGAGAACTGGGAAGCTTTTATGCCCACATAGTCCAGATCGAATGCGCTTTTGTGCGGTGCAGCAGGCTTCTTTCCCAGCATAACCTTCGTCGCAAGTTCAATAAGATTGATTTTCAATATCTTCGAGACAAAAGGAAAACTTCTGGACGCACGCAGGTTGCATTCGATTACCTTTATCTGGTTTTCCTTTGCAAGGAACTGGATATTGAACGGTCCCGAAATTTCGAGGGCACCGGCTATCTTCTTGGCTATCTTCTTGATGCGGCGCACTGTCTCCACATACAGCTTTTGCGGAGGGAACTGTATTGTGGCATCCCCGGAATGCACTCCCGCAAACTCTATGTGTTCAGAAATGGCGTAGGCTATGATTTCCCCATCATCGGCAACTGCGTCGAATTCTATTTCCTTGCACCTCTGCATGAATCCGCTGACCACGACAGGATGCTTCTTCGAAACTTCAGAGGCAAGCGAAAGGAAACGCTTGAGTTCATCTTCATTGTAGCATACGTTCATCGCCGCCCCTGAAAGCACGTATGAAGGACGCACGAGCACAGGATAACCCACCTGTGCCACAAAATCGTGGATATCGTCTATTGTCGTGAGTTCCTTCCATTTAGGCTGGTCTATTCCAAGTGCGTCGACTATGGACGAAAATTTGTGCCTGTCCTCGGCCTTGTCTATGCTTGAAGCTTTCGTGCCGAGAATCCTCACCCCGCTGTGGTCGAGCCTCAGGGCGAGATTGTTAGGAATCTGTCCTCCCACCGACACCACCATTCCATGCGGCTGCTCCAGTTCGTAGATGTCCATCACACGTTCGAACGTGAGCTCGTCAAAATAAAGCCGGTCGCTCATGTCGTAGTCCGTGGAGACGGTTTCAGGATTGTAGTTTATCATCACTCCCCTGTATCCCTCATTGCGTATGGTCTGAAGGGCATTCACGGAGCACCAGTCGAATTCCACGGAACTTCCGATGCGGTATGCGCCGGAACCGAGCACTATCACGGACTTGCGGTCATGAAGATACTGCACGTCATTGAATTCCCCGTTGTAAGTCAGATAAAGATAGTTCGTCGCAGCAGGGAATTCCGCCGCAAGAGTATCTATCTGCTTCACGCAAGGGACGATGCCCTGCGATTTCCTGAAATGACGCACGATATTCTGAGCCTCCTCAGAATCAATCCTGTCCTTGTACAGTGCGCGGCCTATCTGGAAATCAGAGAATCCCTGCTTCTTGGCTTCCCTCAACAATTCAACAGGCATCTGCTCGCAACTGTCGCATGCCGACATTTCATTATATGTGCGGACAATCCTCTCCAGTTTGTAAAGGAACCACTTGTCTATTTTCGTGAGATCATGAATCTGGTCCACGGTATAACCGGCACGCATTGCCTTTGAAATCACAAATATGCGGTTGTCGGTAGGCTCTTTCAGGGCCTCGTCTATGTCCTTTACGGGCATTTCCTTGTTCCCGACGAAGCCATGTGCCCCCTGCCCTATCATCCTCAGGCCTTTCTGGATGGCTTCTTCAAAACTGCGTCCTATCGACATCACTTCGCCGACGCTCTTCATGCTGGAAC
>CALVDU010000020.1 GCA_944326375.1 uncultured Bacteroidales bacterium
AGGAGGATGTTCGGAAGGAAGACGAGCACGCTTCCGACTCCGCCTATGATGCCGTCCACCACGAGATCCTTTATCGCCCCCTCTTTCATGGACGCAGATACGAACTCTCCGAATTTTTCCACGAGCCATTCTATCCACTGCATAGGATAGTCACCTATGACGAATGTGCATTCGAACACCAGGTAAAGCAGGAGAAGGAAGATAGGAAAGGCGAACCATTTGTTCGTAGCCACGGCATCTATCTTTTCACTGATGCTTTTGTGCCGCTTGTTTTCTGTTCCCGGCCTGTACGTTTCGGCAAGAGCACCTTTGACAAAAGCATACTTCGCATCGATGACGGCAGATTCTATGCTTGTACCCATGATCGATTCAAACCGCTTCTGCTCTTCGAATCGTGCGGCGATGATTTCGTCCCGGTTGGCGAGTTTTTCTACAGTTTCGGTGACTTCCCTGTCGTTTTCGAGGTACTTTATGGCAAGGTATCTTGTGGAGTAGAGATAGCGGATGTCTTCGTTTTTTTGTATCAGCAGTTTGATTCTGTCGATCGACTGTTCGAGTTCTGCCCCGTGGTTGATGTGGATGTGTCTTGCAACTTGCGGGTCGGTGTTTTCATAGACTTCTATCACCTTGTCCAGAAGTTCCGAAATTCCCCGCCCTGTCTTGCTGACCGTCGGAATGAGCGGCATTCCGAGAAGATGGCCCAAAGTCTTGATGTCCAGTTCGTCGCCTTTTGTCTCCAATTCATCATACATGTTCAGGGCCATGACGACTCTGAGGTTCATGTCGATTATCTGTGCCGTAAGGTAGAGGTTCCTCTCCAGATTGGACGAATCCACGACGTTTATCACCACATCAGGAGTGTCTTCCACAAGGTTTTTGCGGACATACAGTTCTTCCGGGCTGAATCCCGACAGGGAATAGGTGCCCGGCAGGTCCACAAGGATGAATTCATAATCCTTATGTTTCAGCCTTCCTTCCTTTGCATCCACTGTCACTCCGCTGTAGTTGCCCACATGTTCGTGGCTTCCCGAGGCTATGTTGAAAAGGGATGTCTTTCCGCAGTTGGGATTGCCGACGAGAGCGACCCTTATGACGTGGCCCCTTTCTTCCGCCAGGGCCTTCATCTTTTCCGCTATGATGTCTGTATCCTCGCATGAATCATCTTCGATTGACAGGGAGGACGGCTTTTCAACCGCTGCTTTCGCTTCGGATTCTCCGATCACTTCTATCATGGCGGCCTCTTCTCTCCGGAGAGATATCTTGTAGCCTATTATTTCGTATTCAATCGGGTCTTTCAAGGGAGCATTCATGATGACATGCACCACATTGCCCTTGATGAAGCCCATCTCAAGTATCCTTTTCCGGAAACTCCCGTGTCCGTTGACCCGGACGACGACACCTCTTTCCCCTGTCTTCAGTTCAGCAAGATTCATTTTTTTCAGCGCAAAATTTCTTGCAAAGATATGAAAAAAGACACTATGGAGCATCACTATTTATAGGGATGCCGGAACTGCAGGAATTTGCGGAGCCGGACAGTCCCGGTCCATGCATGCGGACATGGGGGCAGGCGCACGTGCGTCCGGTTGACTTGAAAATTTATCGGACTTCGTTGTTTTATAGTATGATATTTGTACATTTGCCGTGATTTTTGTTAACCTCGATTGTATGAAAGGATCCAACATTCTTAAGGACACCTACAGGAGTTCTCAATATATTGTAGTGAAAATCAAAAAATTCGGATGGAAAACATGGCTGGCTGCAATTGTCGTTGCAGCCGCCGTTGTGGTTGCTGTGGTGCTTTTGACCCGTCCTGAACATGCGGAGGAGGAAATTCCCGTAGTGGCCGTCGAGACCGTAACGACACAGGATGTCAATCTTTACGGAGAATATCCCGGTACGATACGTGCCCAGCAGTTCGTTGAGGTCAGGGCCCGCGTCGAAGGCTATCTTGAACAGATGCTTTTCGAGGAGGGAACTTATGTCAACAAGAATCAGGTCCTGTTCATAATTGACCCGAGACAATATCAGGCCAAGGTAGACCAGGCCAAGGCGGCTCTGGGACGCAGCAAGGCGCTTCAGCTCAAGGCGGACCGGGACCTGAACAGAATCCGTCCGCTTTTCGAGCAGAACGCTGCAAGCCAGCTCGACCTTGACAATGCAATCGCCGCATACGAAAGCGCCACGGCGGATGTGCAGATAAGCGAGGCTGACCTTACCCAGGCAGAACTCGCCCTCGGCTACACAACCGTCCGTTCACCGATCAGCGGATATATAAGCGAACGATATGTGGACATAGGGACTCTTGTCGGTCCTGGAGGCCAGTCCCTGTTGGCCACTGTCGTCAAGAGCGACACCGTGCTCGTGGAATTCAAGATGACCGACCTCGACTATCAGATAAGCAAGGCGCGTAACGTCAACATAGGACAGAAAGACTCCACGAGAAAGTGGGATCCGTATATTACGATTACCCTTGCCGACAAGTCCGTCTACAAATACCGCGGACTCGTCGATTTCGCCGACCCTCAGGTTGACTCCAAGTCCGGCACATTTTCCGTCAGGGCGGAAATGCCGAATCCGCAGCGCGAACTTCTGCCGGGACAGTTCACTAACGTGACCCTTCTTCTCGACATCCGGGAAGATGCCGTGGTTGTTCCTACCAAGGCCCTCGTCACCGAAAAAGACGGCGCCTATATCTTCGTTCTCCGCAATGACGGAATTGCCGAAAAACGGTTTATCGAACTGGGCCCCGAGACGGGAAACATGACTGTGGTCGAAAGGGGGCTCCTTCCGGGAGAACAGATAGTCGTCGAGGGCTATCATAAACTTACCCACGGCATGAAAGCGAGGGCGCTCTGACGTACGGGACAAAACAAAAACGAAAGACATGAAATCCGACTTCTTCATAGACAGACCGGTATTTTCTACGGTCATATCCGTGATCATAGTCCTTGTCGGACTGATCGGACTGACCCTTCTGCCGGTGGACCAGTATCCGAAAATCGTCCCTCCTGTGGTCAATGTGTCCGCATCATATCCGGGTGCGAGCGCCCAGACTGTTGCGCAGGCGGTCGCAACCCCTATCGAACAGGAATTGAACGGGACTCCAGGAATGCTCTACATGGAGTCCACAAACTCCAATTCCGGAAGTTTTTCGGCAACGATTACTTTCGACATCTCCACAAATCCGGACCTCGCCGCAGTCGAAGTGCAGAACCGCGTGAAACAGGCGGAATCGAGGCTGCCCGCAGAAGTGGTGCAGAACGGAATTTCCGTTGAAAAAGAATCTTCGAGCCGTCTTATGACGGTCACCATTCTGTCGGACGACCCGAAATTCGATGAGATATACTTGAGCAACTACGCCACACTCAATGTCCTTGACATGCTCAGGCGCGTACCGGGCGTGGGCAGGGTTTCGAATGTCGGCAGCCGCTATTATGCGATGCAGATATGGGTGCAGCCGGACAAGCTTGCAAGTCTTGGCCTCACGGTACAGGACCTCCAGAAGGCATTGCGGGACCAGAACAGGGAATCTGCGGCCGGAGTCCTCGGACAGCAGCCGATAGAAGGTGTTGACATCACTATCCCCATTACTGCAACCGGCCGTCTTTCGTCCGTAAGCCAGTTCGAAAACATTGTCGTCAGGGCCGGTGCAGACGGTTCCATCATCAGGATGAAGGATGTGGCAAGGGTTTCCCTGGAGGCACAGTCATATAATACCGAGAGCGGAATCAACGGCGGGAATGCTGCCGTCATGTATGTCTATATGCTGCCGGGAGCAAACGCCGTAGAAGTGGCGGACAATGTGAAGGCGACCTTGGAGGAGATAAGCAAAAGTTTTCCGGAAGGGATTTCCTATGACATTCCTTTCGACATGACGACCTACATATCAGAGTCCATACATGAGGTGTACAAGACACTTTTCGAGGCCCTCTTTCTGGTGATTCTCGTAGTCTTCCTTTCACTGCAGAGCTGGAGGGCGACCCTCATCCCTGCGATAGCTGTCCCGATATCCCTTGTGGGAACCTTCGGCGTGATGCTCATTTTCGGCTTCTCCCTGAACATGATGACTCTGCTCGGCCTCGTGCTCGCAATCGGAATAGTCGTGGATGACGCCATTGTCGTGGTGGAAAATGTGGACAGGATCATGGAAGAGGAGCATCTTTCTCCGTATGAGGCGACAAAGAAGGCCATGAGCAACATCGGGGGTGCCCTTATAGCCACTTCTCTCGTGCTGTGCGCCGTGTTCGTGCCGGTAAGTTTCCTTTCGGGAATTACGGGACAATTGTTCCGGCAGTTTACCGTGACCATTGCAGTGTCTGTCATCATTTCCACGATAGTGGCCCTTACCCTCAGTCCCGTGATGTGCTCGATCTTCCTGAAGCCGGCACGCAAGGACGAAAAGAAGAATATTGTATTCAGAAAAATAAACGAAGGCCTTGCGGCAGGCAACAGTTTCTACGCAAGGATGATACGGGCGAGCCTCAGGCATTCTCGCAGGACCTTCGCCCTGTTCGGGGTTTCCATTGTAGCCATCTGGGCCGTGGCCGGGATGGTCCCTCAGAGTTTCATGCCCAAGGAAGACCAGGGATATTTTACCGTTGAACTGGAACTTCCGGTAGGTGCGACTCTCGAAAGGACAAGAATCGTGACCGAAAGGGCGATGGATTTCCTGATGCGGCAGCCGGATGTGCAGTATGTGCTGAACGTGACCGGTTCCAGCCCCCGTATTGGCACGAGTCAGTCCAACAGCCAGCTTACGGTCATCCTGAAACCGTGGGAGGAACGCAGTGAGACCGACATCAACAAGATGATGAACATGATCCGGGACAGCCTGTCCCTATATCCGGAGAGCAAGGTTTACCTCAGCACTCCAGCCGTAATCCCCGGACTCGGAACATCAGGAGGAATATCAATGGTGCTTGAGGCAAAGGGCGATGCCGGATATGAAGACTTGCAGAAAGCGGCCGACACGCTGATGTACTATGCGTCACGCCGCAAAGAACTTACGGGACTTTCCGTGAACATGCAGAGGGACATTCCGCAACTTTTCTTCGATGCCGACAGGGACAAGATACAGATGATAGGCGTGCCGCTTTCCGACGTGTTCTCCACTCTGAGGGCGTTTACCGGATCTATCTATGTCAATGACTTCAACATGTTCAACCGTGTTTACCGTGTCTATATCCAGGCTGATGCGCCGTACCGTGAGCACAAGGAGAATCTCAACCTCTTTTTCGTGAGAAGTTCCAACGGCGTGATGGTGCCTGTGAATGCTCTCGGCACGACGTCCTATACTACAGGACCGGGCTCCATAAAGAGGTTCAACATGTATTACGCCGCCACGATTACAGGTGAGGCTGCGCACGGATACAGTTCCGGCCAGGCAATGGATATCCTTGAGGAAACGGCAAGGGAACATCTTCCGGACAATATAGGCATAGAATGGAGCGGCCTGTCATATCAGGAGAAAAAGGAGAGCGGACAGACAGGGCTTGTGCTCGGGCTTGCTCTGCTTTTCGTGTTCCTCTTCCTCGCTGCTCAGTACGAGAGCTGGTCAGTGCCGGTTGCGGTCATCCTTTCACTCCCGGTCGCAATAGCGGGGGCATATATCGGAGTCTGGATACTGGGCTATGAAAGCAACGTGTATTTCCAGATCGGTCTGGTAATGCTCGTCGGGCTGGTGGCAAAGAATGCCATTCTCATAGTGGAATTCGCAAAGAATGAGGTGGAAAAGGGCACTCCTCTCGAAGAGGCGGCACTGAACGCGTTTCATCTCAGGTTCAGGCCTATCGTCATGACATCCCTGGCTTTCATCCTCGGTATGCTTCCTCTCGTTTTTGCAAGCGGACCGGGCTCTGCAAGCCGTCAGAATATCGGTACGGGCGTATTCTTCGGCATGATCGTGGCTATTATGGTCGGCATAGTGTTCGTTCCGTTCTTTTTTGTACAGATTTACAGGATGAAAGAAAAAATGGCTGCCCGCAAAAGAAAGAAAGCCATTGCATCATCAGGAGGCAATGGTACAGGCAAGGGAGGAGCCGCATTGGCCGTGTCCGTCCT
Source organism: uncultured Bacteroidales bacterium (assembly GCA_944326375.1). Classification (GTDB taxonomy): domain Bacteria; phylum Bacteroidota; class Bacteroidia; order Bacteroidales; family UBA932; genus Cryptobacteroides. The sequence continues at coordinate 6,061 of CALVDU010000020.1, forward strand.
GCTTATGGCAGGATTCATGGCGGCATCATGTTCTCCGGCGAAATATTGCGCCAAGCCGGATCTGAATCTGCCGGAAACCTATACTTCTGATTCCGGGACGGATTCCCTTACCTTGGCCGACATGGAATGGTGGGAGATTTTTCCTGACACGACTCTGCACAGTCTGATAAAGGATGCCCTTGCATACAACAAGGATCTCCTCACTGCTGCCGAACGTCTGAAAGAATTGGAATACCGTTACAGAATCCAGAAGTCGCAGATGTGGCCTTCGCTGTCGGCAAACATATACGGCGAAAACGAGTTCAACAATTATAGGCGCAACAATCCTTCGAATGACCCCGAATTCGGAATCAAGGCGGAGTTTACCTGGGAAATAGACCTCTGGGGACACCTCAGATGGGCAAACAGGGAAAAACTCGCCGAATATCTTGCAAGCATCGAAGCGCAGAGGGCATTGAGAATATCCCTCATAGCGGAAGTGGCCAATGCATATTTCGAACTGCAGGCACTCGACAATGAACTCCTTATCGTAAAGAGGACACTTGAGACAAGGGATGAAGGAGTGCGCAATGCAAAACTTCGTCTTGACGGGGGGCTGACCTCGGATATCCCTTATCAGCAGGCTCTTGTGGAAAGGGCCACTACGGCGGCCCTCGTCCCTGACCTTGAGCGTCAGATAGCCGTAAAGGAAAGCGAACTGGCATTCATTACGGGTTCCTATCCAAAGGTTATAGAGCGGTCACGCGTGCCTATGGAGTTGTCATACCGAAGCGAAATGCCGCTCGGAGTGCCTTCCCAACTGCTTACGCGCAGACCTGACCTCAGGCAGGCCGAACAGGACCTCAAGGCTGCGGAAGCCGCTGTAGGAGTCGCCCAGGCAGAACGTTTCCCGACCTTCGTCATTTCTCTCGGGGGAGGAACGGAAACAGACCTTTTCAAAAATATCATAAACGCACCTTTCTACCTTGCCAACACGGCTATTGCCGCACCCCTGTTCCAGTTCGGACGCAGAAAGGCAAATTTCAAGGCTGCCATATCCGTCTACAACCAGGAAAAACTGCAATATGAAAAATGCGTGATGCAGGCATTCAAGGAAGTCTATGACGCTACCGTAAGTTACAATTCGGCCATAAAGAACACTTCCCTCAAATTCGACCTTCAAGAGGCTTCCAAACAATACGTGTCCCTGGCAAGTCTCCAATACATAAACGGAGTCATCAGTTACATGGATGTCCTCGACGCCCAGCGAAACTATTTCAGTGCCCAAGTCGAATTGAGCAACGCTATAATGGCTGAGTACCAGGTGCTGGTGGATTTGTATAAAGCGTTGGGCGGAGGCTGGTCTCCTGAATCCCATAACGGGCAATCTGCTTCGTTGCAGCAGGACTCGGACTAAGTCATTTACGCCAAGTAAACTCCTGTCGTCCTCGTCCTGCGCGCCTCGCATCTTACCCATTCTGGAATCCTGGCGTGAGAAGCGGGTTCTTTAGCGTCGTTCTCAGGATTGCTGCGTTGCTCAGACTCTCTTGCGTGCTGAAGGACGGGCAACGAGTTGTATGTCAATCTGCTCTATGCGATATCCGCGGAACCTGCGCCGGCTGAAATGCTGCTCGACCATTTGTATTAGGTCATTGTCCACGATGTCCTTGTACCGGTGATTCTCGCAGTCGTAGATGTGGATGTGCTTGAACGTGTTTACATCGAAATACATCTTGTTGTTCGCACTCATCCTGTGATGATATATGCCAAGCAGGGCAAGATTGGCAAGTATGTTGTATACGGATGCGACGGTAACTTTTGTGTTGCCGCGTTTCTGGATTTCTTCAGTGACCATGTCGGCGGAAGCGTGTCCCAGTTTCAGCATAGCCTCATGTACTGCTATTCTTTGTGGGGTCGCTTTCAGGGAATGGGCCTTGAGAATGTTCCTGAATTGCTCTATATTTGAAGTTTTGTTCTGGCTTGTCATATAACATATAATATATGTCAAAACTGCTGCAAATGTACTGTTTTTTTGCCTACGGACAAAAATAAAATTGAAATATTCAAAATTATGACGCAAAAATGGAAAAATGCGGAGGTCGGAATATGAAAGACGGATTTGAAAAATACCGGATGTATGCCCTTGTTACAGGTGCGGCCGGCGGTATGGGCAGAATGTATGCGGAACAGCTTGCCCTCAGGGGTTACAGCCTGATGATTGCCGACATAAATTCTGCCGGACTGGAAGAGACGAGGCGGTCCGTGACAGAAAAAATTGCGGATTCAGACCCGGAAGGGAGCGCAGCATTCAATGTGATTGTTGTGGTCCAGGACCTTTCGGAGCCGGATGCCGCACAAAAGATATTCCGCCGTGCCGAGGAGGAGGGATGCGTTGTGGATGTCCTCGTGAACAATGCCGGAATCTTCTTTTTCAAGGAACTTGCGGACGTGCCCGAAAAGAAGATATCGCTCATGCTTATGGTGCATGTCTATACTCCCGTGATGCTTTGCAGGGCATTTCTTCCGGGGATGAAGGAGAGGGGGAGGGGATATGTCCTGAATGTTTCTTCCCTCGCTGCATGGATGCCATGGCCTGCCGTAGGAATGTACGGCAACACAAAGCGGTTCATCAAGGGGTTTTCACGTATGTTGAGGATAGAATGTGCCGGTTCAGGGGTAAGCGTCACCACGGCGTATTTCGGAGCAGTTGACACTCCGCTGTACAATCTGAAACCGTCGTTGAGGAAACTTGCAAGACGGCTTCACGTGATGATCCCTCCCGAAAAGGCTGTAGGGAAGGCCCTGAAAGCCACTTTCAGAGGAAGGAAAAGTCTTATGCCCGGCCTTGTGAACCATATCTTCAAGTTTTTCATCGTCATCATTCCGGATTGCCTGCTGAGGTTCGCCCTGTCTCGGGTAAGGGGAATTTGGGCAAGAAGTGAGAAAAAATAACTATATTTGTAAGTTATAATGTTGTCCGGTGGACATTCGAGAGTGATCAGGAGCGCACAGCGACTGGGGATTAAGACAAATGGATTTCGCAGAAATCCTTTAACTGATGTTCGACGGATCCCCTATTGCGAAGTATAACAAATTAGTCGAACTTACGTTAATTATGGAAACTGTAAAGTGTCTGATAATAGGAGGCGGGCCGGCAGGCTATACTGCTGCCATTTATGCTGCCCGTGCGAATCTCGCCCCGGTGCTCTATGAAGGTCTGCAGCCGGGCGGCCAGTTGACCACCACTACCGATGTCGAGAACTATCCCGGATTTGAGAACGGTGTATCCGGCCCCGGGCTTATGGTATCGATGAGGGCGCAGGCGGTCGCTCTCGGTGCAGATGTGCGCAGCGGTATCGTGACGGCGGCTGACCTGTCTTCTCGTCCGTTCAGGATTACCGTGGACGATTCAACGGAAATTTTTGCGGAGGCTCTCATCATAGCGACCGGTGCGACCGCAAAATATCTCGGCCTTCCTTCTGAGGAAAAATTCCGCGGAATGGGGGTGTCTGCCTGCGCTACGTGCGACGGCTTCTTTTACCGTAAGAAGACTGTTGCCGTTGTCGGAGGAGGGGATACGGCTTGTGAGGAGGCATCCTATCTTGCCGGTTTGTGCACCAAAGTGTACATGATAGTGCGCCGTGATGTGCTCAGGGCATCTCAGGCAATGCAGCGTAAGGTCACTTCCACTCCGAACATCGAAATTCTTTGGAACTGCAATGTCAAGGAAGTGCTGGGCTCGGCTTCGGGCGTGACCGGTGCAAGGCTTGTGCGCAAGGGCGGGGAGGAATTTGACATAGCGATCGACGGATTTTTCCTTGCAATAGGCCATCATCCCAATTCGGAACTCTTCTCGAAATGGGTGGACGTTGATTCTTCCGGCTACATCATGACCGATGGCAAGACGTCCAGGACCAGTGTCGAAGGCGTGTTTGCTGCAGGGGATGTCCAGGATCCGCTTTACAGACAGGCCATTACGGCTGCAGCGTCGGGATGTATGGCTGCAATGGACGTCGAAAGATATCTCAATTCACTTTAATCCTTCCGAAATGAAAAGAATCTTGTTTTTGTCGCTGCTTTCGGCTGCAGCCTTCGTTTCATGCAAGTCGCAATATGAGGTTTTGTTGAACAGCAACGATGTGGATGCCAAGTATGAAGCGGCTTTTTCATATTACAATTCAGGGAAATACTCCAAGGCAGCAGCCCTTTTCGAGTCATTGTCGGTAATGACCACAAGGTCGGACCGGGAGGATACGGTCCAGTATTACTGGGGCATGAGCAACTACATGGCGAAGGACTACTATACTGCCGAGACCAATTTTGACAAGTTCATAAATGATTTTCCGCGGAGTCCGTTCACTCCGGAAGCAAGGTTCCTGAGGATCGACTGCCTGTACCGCTCCACCTACAGGTATGAACTGGATCAGGCTCCGACCAGAAAAGCCTTGAGCGCTATTTCGGAATATATGAATGAGTACCCGACTTCAGTGCATATCGGCACATGCGAGGAGATGATGGCTGATCTGGAGCTCAGGCTTGACACCAAGGACTTTGAGGCGGCCAGACTCTATTACAAGATGGAGGACTACATAGCTTCCCGCGTCGCTTTCAGGAATGTGCTGAAAGATGACGCCGAGACTGTGTACCGTGAGGACATCCTGTATTATATAGCCATGTCGTCCTACAAATATGCCCAGTTGAGCGTACATCAGAAACAGAAGGAACGTTATATGACTTTTGTGGATGATTATCTGAACTTCAAGGGAGAATATCCGGATTCCGAGTATGCCAGGGAATTGGACCTTCTTTACCGCAGGTCGCAGAGGGCGCTCGGAAAATATTCCGGAGAAGAGGAGCAGATTCAGGAAAAGGATGACAGGAAACTTTTGAGGGAACTGACGAAAAAAGAAAAATCTGCATCAAAAAAAGAAAAATCTGCTCCTGACGGAGAAAAAAAGTGAAACCCGGACGCTTTTGCCCGGTATAATAATATGGATAAGGTAATTAGTTATGACCAAGAAAATTCCTACAAACACAGTGACGAGAGACCTCTGCGACCTTGCTGAGCCTACCGGAAATATTTACGAAACAGTCGTCATACTTTCCAAGAGGGCGAATCAGATTGCGCTGGCAGAGAAAAAAGAATTGACGAAGAAACTCGAAGATTTCAAGAATGACAGGGACACCATGGAGGAGGTTTTCGAGAACAGGGAGCAGATAGAAATCTCCAAGTACTACGAAAAACAGCCAAAGCCGGCCCTTGTCGCCATTTCAGAATTTGAAAACAACGAGATCTTCTACAGGATGGCAAAAAGCGAGGAAGACCAGTAATCCATGCTCAAAAGGCTCCATGTAAAGAACTACGTGCTGATAGACTCGCTGGAGATTGAATTTCCGGCGGGCCTTGTCATCATTACGGGACAGACCGGAGCCGGAAAATCCATTCTTCTAGGGGCGTTGTCCCTGTTGTTGGGGGCAAAGGCTGACGCATCCATAATAGGGGTGTCATCAGACAACTGCGTAGTGGAAGCGGAGTTCGGGAATATTGACAATCCGGAACTTGCTGCCGTGCTCGCAGAAAATGACGTGGATGCAGATGGCGGGACGCTTGTGATACGGCGTGTCGTGAATCCGAGCGGGCGGTCCCGTTCTTTCGTGAACGATTCTCCTGTTCCTGTGCAGCTGCTGTCGGAGATATCCTCTTTTCTTGTGGACATACATTCTCAGCATCAGACTGCGCTTCTTACGGACAGGCATTTCCAGTTGTCCATGCTCGACCATTTTGCCGGGAACGGCAGAATTCTGGAGGATTACGTCGACATATACAGGAAACATGCTGCCGCTGCGGCTGAACTTTCATCTCTGGAAGATCGCATCGGGCAGGCGAGACGTGACTGCGAATACAACAGGGCAAGGTGGGAACGCCTCGATAAGGCCTCGCTGAAATCCGGAGAACTTGAAGAACTGGAATCGGAGCAGAAGAGGCTTGCCAATGCAGAGGAAATCAAGGAATCTCTCTGTGCTGCAGAGCAATTCCTCTCCTCCGTATCTTTCGCCGGAGAGGAACATTCAGTTTCATCCCTTATCAAGGATGCTTGCCGTTGCGTCGACAGGATATCCGGCTGCATGCCGTCCCTTGCCCCGTTGTCCGGACGTCTTGAATCCTGCCGCATCGAACTTGAGGACATCGTGTCGGAACTGTCGGAAATGAATTCCCGTACTGAAATTTCCCAGGAAAGGCTGGAGGCCGTGGAAGAACGCATGTCGCTCCTTTATTCCCTTATGCAAAGTTATTCTTGCCAGTCCGTAGAGGAGTTGATGGAAGTCCGTGATTCGCTGGCTTCATCTCTGTCCGATCTTTCTGAAGGCGAGGAAAGGCTGGCTGCCTTGAGGCAGGAAAAGGACAGCCTGTATGGCTTGCTGAAGGAGCGTGCATCTGAGCTTTCCTTGAGCCGGAAGAAAGCCGCCCCGTCATTTTCCGCTTCGATAAGGGACTCTGTGCGCGGTCTTGAACTGCCTGATGCCGAGTTTTCCGCAGACATCCTGCCGGCGGAGCCTGGAATATCCGGGGCCGACACCATCCTTTTCCGTTTTTCAGCGGACGGGAAGCGTCTTGAAGATGTGGCAAAATGCGCCTCTGGCGGCGAAAGGTCAAGGCTCATGCTTGCAATGAAGGCGCTTATGGCAAAATTCACGGAAATGCCTACGATGATTTTCGACGAAATCGATACCGGGGTTTCAGGAAGCGTCGCCGACAAGATGGGATCCATGATATGTGAGATGGGAAAGGACATGCAGGTCTTTGCCATTACCCATCTTCCCCAGGTCGCCGCAAAAGGCGATGCCCATTATCTTGTTTCCAAAGAGAATTCATCCGGGCGGACCATATCTTCAATAAAGCGTCTGGATTCTGCCGGACGCATTCAGGAGGTGGCGAGAATGTTGAGCGGGTCGGTGCTGACTGACGCTGCCATAGCCAATGCCAAATCCCTGCTCGGCGTGAATTGACGGCAATCCGGCTGCGGTTGTCATTCGAGCGGAGCACGCAGTGCGCAGTCGAGGAATCGGCTATTCAAGCGTCACACTGTAGTCTGGACCGTAGACAACCCTGCGCACGGCATTGTTTATGTATCCGCCTCCTTCAGAAACTCTACCGAATTTGAAATCTGCCTGAAGCAGCGAGACTCTCTTTTCTCCGATCCGGTCGATCATCCCCCGGCCATAGTCACTGCAGCTTTTCAGGAAAAAATGTACAATGTCGTATCCTTGGAATGCGTACGGCGTAGGTTCCGTGTTATACAGGGCCCTGTATTGCATCACGAACCGGCGGACTTCAGGCGAGTCGTAGTCGATATAGTATGAAACAGACGTATGCAGCCTTACATTGTGCAGGTTGTCCACTTCTATGGTTTCAAAACTGCGGATTTTGGACGGGCCGTACAGGACTATGTCGTACTTGTTGTGTATCATCAGGTTCAGGTTTCTGACAACGTCATTGACGAAAGCCTCGCTTTCGGACATTACCAGTACCCTGTTGCACGCGTCCGCACTCATCATCCCTTCTAGGGACTTCGTTATTTCCCTTCCTTCCAGAATGCTGTAGGAGAAGGTTTTGTACGGGATTCCGGACTCTCCGAGGATAGTTTCCATGGCTGTGTCATCTCCGAGTATGTTGTACCCTTTTTCATGTATGACTATTACCGGGTCTGCCGGGCTCCTGTCTTCATTTATCCAATCTGCAAGGTCCTTGTATTGCGCTTTCGTGGACGACGGGGCCTGAATCAGGTTCTCATGCGTTTCGACAAGGCTTTCGGCGCGGTGGTCCAGCGGAGACACGATTACGGTCCCTTCAGGGGCGACGCCAAGAAGCCGCCCGAGATCACCCGAGGATACCGGCCCTATTACCACATCGCTTTTCTGCAGGCGTTCGACAGTTATGTGCAGATTGCCGTCGGCAACATCATAGACGCTCAGGTCCACGCTGATTCCACTGTCTCCAAGATCCTTGACGGCAAGCAGCGCACCGCAATAGAAGTCCATGTTGCCCTCACTCGGCCTTTCGGCTCCTGCATTGAACGGAAGCATAAGGATGGCGTCCACTTTTTTCTTTCCGGCAGGAATCCCCGGAAACAGTGCATGCCGGTTCAAAGTGTCGGCAGCGGTTTCCGTCGTGTCTGCGGGTGCGGTTTCTTCTGCATTGCCGACTTCTTCGGGAAGCGGCGTCGCCACTACAGGTATTTTCAGTTTTTGCCTGTTGCTGAGTTTCCTTCCGCTCAGGCCGTTGGCCTGCATTATTGCTTCTACCGGGATTCCGTATTTTTCGGATATGACATCCAGATCTTCATACCATCTGACCGTATGGACGATGAAATCCCCTTCCTTTTCCTTTTTCTTTTTCTTCTGTTTTGCGGGTTTGCCCTTGGTTGTGTCAGTAGTGTCCTTCCCTTCCTTTACAGTTGTGTTCCTGTCCGTAACCTGCCCGGAAACGGGTATGAGGATTATTGCATTTTTCTTCAGTCCGGTGTCAATGAGTGTCGGATTGGCTTCGTACACTTCGGCAGCCGTCACACCGTATGCCTTGCAGATGGAATACAGCGTCTGCCGTTCCAGCACAATGTGGGAATAGTACAATTTTCCGTCAACCTTCACCTTTTCTTTGGAAACGGTGACCGGGGTCGGCACATAGTCCTGAGCCGAAATCTCAGGGCCTGCCCCCACTGACAGTGAGACGAATATCGCAGTAAGAAATCCGAGTGTCTTCATCTTGTTCTTATAGTCCATTGCTGAATTTTATGAGCGAGTCACAGAAGCATGTCCATGACAGCCTGCTTTTTTCCTTCCTTATGTTCTCTACGCATGATTCCCGTATTCCAGGAGAATTGAAGTAGCGTACGATCTCATCCCGCACCGCTTCAGGGGTGATCGCTTTGGCCACCAGTCCTGTGCCTCTGTCTCCTATGGTCTCCTTGAGGCCGCCTGTGCCGGTGACGATCATCGGCACTTCAAAATGGTAGGCGACCGAACTGATGCCGCTCTGGGTCGCGCTTTTGTATGGGAGCACCACCACATCTGCCGCCGAAAAGAAGTCGGACACTTCGGAATCACGTATGTAGTGCAGGAAAGTATGTATGCGTCCGCTTCCCGCTTTTCTGATAAGTGCGTCGTATCTGTCAAAGGAACCGTATGGTTCGCCCGCTATTATGAGACGGTAGTCTTCATCCAGTTCCCTGAACGCTTCCAGAAGGATGTCCAGCCCCTTGTATTCCCTTATCAGCCCGAAAAATAGGATATTTTTCCCTCCTTCAGGTATGCCGAGGGCCTTTTCCGCTGCTCTCCTGTCCTTCTTTTCCCCGAAATGGGAATACAAGGGATGTGGAATGGTGGCCGAACGAATGTCGGGGCATATCTTCTTCAGGTCCTCAGATACGGCATCGCACAATGTGACGCATCCGTCGCTTCCTCCGAGAAAATATTTCGTCAGCGGAGTGTCGAAAAATCTGGGCTCGTGCGGAATGACGTTGTCGAGAATGGACACCACCTTGCACTTCCCGCGCATGTGACGGGCGATGAATCCGAGAGACGGAGCAAAGAATGACATCCAATACCGGATGAGCAGCAGATCCGGCCCCCACTCCCTGATTCTGCGCAGCGTGGAAACATAGGAAAACGGATTGACCGTGTCGAGCAGACGTTCGCTTTCTATCGGCACGGCCATGTCGTCCTCCGTTACATATTGCGTCTTTCCCGGAAAGAGGATGCCGGGATATTGCCGCCTGAAGTTGAAAGCCTTTACGGCATGCTGTTTTGCCAGTTCAGTGTACAGACACGCGTTGAACTGGGAAATCCCGCCTCTGTACGGGTAGAAGCATGACAGTATGGCTATTTTCAATTATTTGTTGTTTTTGTTCTTGTTCTTGATGTACTCTTCGTTGAGCTTTACGATCACGTCGTCGGTGATGTCGAGCGTAGTGTCAGCCGTGATTACCGGGACACCTCTCTGGTTGGTGAGGATCATGGAGTACTGTTTGTCCTCGTTGTATTTGTCAAGGAAGGTCTTGATTGCATCCGCGATCTGGTTCATCATCACGGTCTGCTCTTCCATTATTTCGTTGTTCTTTGTATTGGTATATTCGTTGAACTCGGCTTCCTTCTTCTGGAGCTGCTGTCCCTGGGCTTCTGCTACGGACCTTGTGAGGAGTCCCTTGGATATTTTTTCCTGGAACTGCATCATTTCCGATTCGAGGCTTTTGCCGCGCCTGTTCACTTCATCCTGGATATTCTTGACTTTTGTCTCCACGACGGCTCCGAGATCGTTCGCCATGTCGTATTCGGCAATTACCCTGTCGAGGTCTATGTAGACAATTCCGTCTGCTGGAGCGCTCCTCAATGAATCAGCTTCCGACTTTGCCGGGGCTTTTTTCGTCCCCTGTCCGTCAGTGATCGTCAATACTCCGAAAACAACAGCCACCGCCAATGCCACGATGCTGAAAATTAAAGGTAAGTGTTTCATTTAAGCGAATTTATTTGTTATTACTGTTTTATTGTTGCAATGATGTGACTTACAAAGATAATCATAAAATCCGTATTTTCTTCAGGTATGCCTGTACAGTTTTTTCAAGACCCATGTACAGGGCGTCGCATATGATGGCATGCCCTATCGACACTTCATCTGTATACGGTATTCTCCTTATGTAATATTCAAGGTTCTCCAGATTCAGATCGTGTCCGGCGTTCAGGCCGAGCCCGCATTTCCGGGCCATTTCTGCGGTTTCCGCATAGGGAGCGATTGCCTTTTCCCTGTCATGGCCGTATCCTTTTGCATAGGCTTCCGTGAAAAGTTCGACCCTGTCGCATCCGCACAGGGCTGCCCCTTCGGCCATTTCCGGCTTCGGGTCTATGAAAATTGAAGTCCTGATGCCCTTTTTTCTGAAAACTGAACATATCTCCGTCAGGAAAGCCCTGTTTTTCACGGTATCCCAGCCTGCGTTGGATGTGATGGCGTCCGCAGCGTCAGGAACGAGCGTGACCTGTGCCGGGACCACTTCAAGCACGAGATCCACAAAAGCGGGGATCGGATTGCCCTCGATGTTCATTTCCGTGGAAAGCACCGGCCTGAGGGCGCGCACGTCGGAATATCTGATGTGCCTTTCGTCAGGGCGAGGATGGACTGTGATTCCTTCGGCCCCGAACCTTTCGCAGTCGAGGGCGGCCTTGACCACATCCGGCATGTTGCCCCCTCTCGAGTTTCTCAGGGTGGCTATTTTGTTTATGTTTACGCTCAGTCTAGTCATTCCTTGCAGTGCCGCAAATTGTACGACATTCGGCAAAAATAGGCATAATTGTTCAATAATGTGAAAAATAAAGTGTAATTTTGAGGCTCTGAACATTTCAGCCGTAACGGAAAGATGAAGATAGCAATATATTTGAAAAAGTCCAGTCTGGAGGCGGACCCTCGTTTCATGCGCCTTGTCGAAGGTTTCAGGAATGCGGGCTGCGAGGTGTACAGGGTGCATGACGACGAAAGGATGTCAGACTATACCGATATGCTTGTGGCGGTAGGCGGTGACGGGACCTTTCTGTCGGCGGCTGTCCTTGCCGGGCCTTACGGGGTGCCTGTTTTCGGAGTGAATTTCGGGAGGCTCGGATTCCTTTCGGAAAGCAAGCCGGAAACTGCGGTGGAAGACATAATGTCCGGCAACTATTCGATAGAGGAGAGGACAATGCTGGGCGTTGCAGCGGAGGATTCCTCCGGATGTCTCTCAGGTTTTTTCCCCTATGCGCTCAACGAGATGACCGTGCACCGTTCCGGGCCTGCGATGCTGGGTGTGGACGTGACTATTGACGGAAGCCCTCTTCCTGCGTATTGGGCGGATGGACTTCTCGTGGCGACGAGTTCCGGTTCCACGGCATATTCTTTGAGCGTCGGAGGTCCGATAGTACTTCCGGAGTCCAGGGTCCTGATAATTTCTCCTATCGCTCCGCATAACCTTAATGTGAGGCCTCTGATAGTGCCAGACACGGCTGAAGTGCGGATTTCTTTACGTTCGAGGGACGAAAAAGTCCTGTTTACGGCGGACAACAGGAGCATGGAAATAGACCCTGATGTGAAACTTGTTCTGTCTATGGCTCGATTTTCGCTAAAGCGTGTAAGGCTCAACGGATCCAACTTCATAAACGCCCTTACGAGCAAATTGTTCTGGGGGGAAGACATCAGAAACGGAAGCGATCGTTAGAATATGGAAAACAACAATAAAATCCCGTTGCACGTCTCCATTATCATGGACGGAAACGGCAGATGGGCCGCCGAGCGCGGCCTCAGAAGAGTCGCCGGACATGCGGAAGGCGTGGAAAGTGTGCGTGCCTGTACAGAGGCAGCCGTGGAGGCAGGCGTGAAATATTTGTCGCTATATGCCTTTTCGGAAGAGAACTGGGGCCGCCCGGAAGACGAGGTGTCGGCCCTGATGGACATCATGGACAAATCCATGATTGCGGAACTTCCGGTACTTCTTGGTAACGGGGTACGTTTCGTCGTGCTCGGAAACCGTTCCCGCCTTGATCCGGAACTTAACGCTTCCATTGACGATTGCATGGAGCGGACAAGGCACAATGACACGCTGACACTGATAATTTTTCTGAGCTACAGCGGAAAATGGGACATAATGCAGGCAGCAAAGCGTTTTGCCGCAGATGTGTCTGAAGCCGTACCGGAAAGGAGAAAAGAAATGCTTTCCTCCGGACCGGAGTGCTTTGAAAAATATCTCGTGACCAGCGGCATCCCTGATCCTGACCTGATAATCAGGACTTCCGGGGAAATGCGCATGAGCAATTATCTTTTGTGGCAAGGGGCGTATTCCGAACTGTTCTTTTCGGATGTCCTCTGGCCGGATTTCAGAAAAGAGGAATTCAGAAAGGCCATCGCCGCCTATGCAAAAAGAGAAAGGCGGTATGGAAAAGTCAAATAATTGTTATATTTGCAACTTTGAATCGTAATTTGGAAATGAAAATCGGACGAATCGTATTTCCTTTGTTTTTCGCTGCAGTATCTTTTCAGTTGTCTGCCCAGGAAAACAAGGGAATAACAATAGATTACAATAATCCGAAACGATACGTCGTGGGCGGCGTTTCCGTAGCAGGGAACAATTATGTCGGCACAGAGAAGATCCTCAATATCACCGGCCTTCAGAAAGGCATGGAGGTCGACGTGCCGGGAGAAGGACTATCGTCCATAGTGAACAGGCTGTGGCTGATGAGCGGCTATTTCGAAGATGTGTCGGTAGCCGTGGATTCGATTGTGCCTACGCAGGATACCGCATTTTTCAAAATATCCGTGATAGAGAGGCCGAGAGTTTCCGCCTGGACATTTTCCGGGATAAAGTCAGGAGAGCAGAAGGAGCTCATGGAGAGGCTGAACCTCAAGAGGGGAGGCGTCTTTTCGGATTATGTGGCAAAAACGGCCACAGACATAATAATGAGATATTACAAGGAGAAAGGCTTTCTCCTGACCAAAATCGACATACAGACGAAGAAGGATACCATGATCAGCAGCGCTATCCGGGTCAACTTCGCCATCGACAAGGGCAAGAAAGTCAAGATAAAGAAAATAACATTCTCCGGAGATATCAGCCTCAAGGAAGGGAAACTGGTCCGTTCGATGAAGAAGACCAAGGATGCAAGGCTTATAAACTTTTTCAGTTCCAAGAAATTCAACGAAAAGGAATATCCGAACGACAAACGCGGGCTCATAAGTGCGTTCAACGAGGCCGGCTACAGGGACGCAAGGATCGTGAAGGATACAATGTATTATATAGAGCCTGACCGTCTGCAGATAGACTTCGTGATAGACCAGGGCAAGAAATACTATTTCAGGGACATTACATGGACGGGAAACTCCGTCTATTCGACCGATGACCTCAACAATATCCTGATGATCCGCAAGGGCGATGTCTACGACGTGGTGACGATGGAGCACCGTCTGTTCGGAGGCGGAAAGCAGAACGAATACGACGTGTCCAAGCTGTACAGGGACAACGGATATCTCTTCTTCAATATCCAGCCGGTGGAACTGAACATAGAAGGCGATTCGGTGGATGTGGAGATGCGTATCGTGGAAGGCAAGCCTGCGACGCTCAACAACATCATCATAAACGGTAACGACCTTACCAACGAAAGGGTGGTGCGCCGTCAGATATTCACGAGGCCGGGCTATCTTTTCAGCCAGACCGACTTCGAGAGGTCCATAAGGGAAATCGCATCCATGGGGCAGTTCGACGCCGAAGCGATTGCTGATCCTGCCAAGGGATATTCGATAATCCCGAACCAGCTGAACAATACTGTGGACATCATATACAACGTGACCGAAAAGCCTTCCAGCCAGCTCGAACTTTCCGGCGGATGGGGCGGCAACACGTTCGTCGCCACTGTGGGTGTAAGTTTCAACAATTTCTCCACGAGGAGGTTCTTCGACAAATCAGCGTGGAGACCGGTGCCTCTGGGCGATGCGCAGAACCTTGCCATAAGGTTCCAGACCAACGGTACGTATTATACGAGCCTTTCGGCAAGTTTCATGGAGCCGTGGCTTTTCGGAAAGAAGCCTACGTCGCTGAGCGTTTCGGCATATTATACGAGGCAGACCAACTCGTATCTCGCACTCGGAATGCTTAACAACGACCAGTTCTTTGAGGTTTATGGACTTGCGGCGGGAATCGGTAACCGCCTCAAATGGCCGGACAACTACTTCACGCTGTACAACCAGCTCAGCTGGCAGACATACCGCCTGCAGGACTGGCCGGGAAGCTTTATCTTCGATACGGGCATCTCGCACAACCTGAGTTATACGATAAGCCTGTCGAGAAACTCGACTGACCAGATAATATATCCGCGCCAGGGATCGGAATTCAGCCTTTCGCTTCAGCTGACGCCTCCATATTCTCTCTTGAGGAAGAAGAACAAGGGCGTGCTTGACGCCAACGGAAATCCGACGAGGGCGTCTTCATGGAGGGACATCGACTACAGTCTCCAGTCTTCCAGAGACCGTTACCGCTGGATTGAGTACCACAAATGGTCTTTCAAGGGTACGATTTACACCAAACTGGTCGGGGACCTTGTTCTCATGGCACGAGCACAGTTCGGCTATCTCGGGTATTACAACAGAAACTGGGGCTATTCTCCGTTCGAGGGCTTCCTCGTGGGAGGAGACGGAATGTCGGGCTACAACACGTACGGACAGGAAGTCATCGCCCTCAGGGGCTACAGCAACTATTCGCTGACGCCAATGTCTATGACTCAGTACACTTCCCAGGGGTACGCGTATTCAGGAAATGTCTATGACAAGTTCACTGTAGAGCTGAGGTATCCGGTAGTGCTTCAGCCGCAGTCCACGATATTCGCTCTCGTCTTTCTCGAGGGAGGTAACTGCTGGTCCGACATCCGTGATTTCAATCCGTTCCAGATCAAGCGTTCGGCCGGTGTCGGCGTCAGGGTCTTCCTGCCGGTTGTGGGACTCCTCGGCGTGGACTGGGGATGGGGATTCGACGATGCCACGAACGGACGCAGCCAGTTCCACTTCGTGATCGGACAGCAGTTCTGACAGGTTTGCAGAGTTAGTTAGAAACATATTATTATTGCGTTTTTATTATGATGAGAAAGATTATTTTTATTGCAGCAACCCTCGCTTTTGCGGCAGGAACCGCTGCAACGGCACAGACGAAATTCGCACATGTGAATTTCAGCGAGTTGATACAGCTCATGCCTGAAACTGATTCCGCCATGGTACAGATGGATGCCGCCAACAAGGAGGCTCAGGAGACCTATTCCAGCATGGTGTCGGAATTCCAGAGCAAATACGAGCAGTACAACCAGAAGCAGTCTTCCTGGACTCCTGCCGTAAGGGAGAGCAAGGAGCGCGAACTCACTGAAATCCAGAACAGGATTCAGGAATTCGAACAGGCGATCAACCAGGACATGCAGCAGCTCCAGAGCACTCTCATGACTCCTATCCAGCAGAAGGCACGTGATGTGGTTTCGGCACTTGCAAAGGAAAAAGGCGTGATCTATGTTTATGACATGTCGTCGCTTCTCTACATAGACGAGTCGCAGAGCATCAATCTGACTGCAGAGGCACGGGAAAGGCTCAACATTCCTGCCGACAAGACTATAGAATCTGTCATGGCGGCGCGCCAGGCGCAGGCGGAAGGGGCTGCAGCGGCACAATAGCATACTCTCATGGAGTTTTTGGATTGAGGGCGGACCGGACATCGGTTCCGCCCTCAAATGTTTTCCGGGAACTTTGACAACGTGTGTGAAATTTCCTATATTTGCGAGAACCAAAAAACGGGACATAAAACGAACGAACTGTTAACAAGACATGATATGCAACACAAAGTAATTGACGCCAAAGATGTTGTGATTCGTTTTGCAGGAGATTCGGGAGATGGCATGCAACTCACCGGGTCTCTTTTTGCAGATATGTCTGCAATATACGGGAACGAACTCTCGACATTCCCTGATTATCCGGCGGAAATCAGGGCTCCCCATGGCACGGTATCCGGTGTGTCCGGATTTCAGGTACATTTCGGGTCCGACAAGGTCACGACCCCGGGTGACTTCTGCGACCTTCTTGTGGCAATGAATCCTGCTGCATTGAAAACCAATGCAAAATGGCTGAAACGTACGGCTATGGTTCTGATTGACGAGGACACTTTCGACGAAGCCGGCCTGAAACGTGCCGGTTTTGCCACGGATGATCCGATAACGGAACTCAAGATAGAGGACAGGACCATCGTATTTGCACCGATAACTACGCTGACAGAAGAAAGCCTGAAGGACAGCGGCCTGGACCTCAAGACCGTCCACAAGTGCAAGAACATGTTTACCCTCGGCATGGCCTCTTTCATATACAGCCGTCCGATAGAATATATCCACGGATATCTTGAAAGGAAATTCGGCAGAAAACATCCTGAACTCGTCGAGCCGAACAAGAAAGTCGTAAGCGACGGTTATAATTACGCTGCAAATATCCAGGCGATACCGAACACATATACCATAGCCCCTGCTCATCTTAAAAAGGGCCTCTACCGCAACATTACAGGCAATCAGGCGATTGCGTGGGGCTTTCTGGCCGCATCCGAGAAATCCGGACGGCCTCTGTTCTGCGGGTCATATCCTATAACTCCCGCTACCGGTATCCTTGAAGAACTTGCAATACACAAGTATCTGGGGGCAAAGACGGTGCAGGCGGAAGACGAAATCGCTGGCGTATGCACGGCGATAGGGGCTGCCTATGCCGGAGACTTGGCCGTCACGACCACCTCCGGACCCGGACTGTCCCTAAAGTCTGAGGCCCTCGGGCTTGCCGTCATGACGGAACTGCCTCTTGTGGTGGTTGACGTCCAGCGTGCCGGCCCTTCTACGGGAATACCTACCAAGACTGAACAGACAGACCTGAACCAGGTGCTTTACGGCCGTAACGGCGAGTGCCCGATGGCGGTAATCGCAGCGCATTCTCCGGCACACTGCTTTGACGCTGCCTTCATGGCTTCCAAGATTGCTCTGGAGCACATGATGCCGGTGTCTCTGTTGTCGGAGGGTTTCCTCGGAAACGGATCCGAACCATGGTGCATACCATCCATGAAGGACTATCCTGAAATACGGCCTCCTTATGCGACGGCTGCAGACAGCCCTTTCAGACCGTTCGAAAGGAATTCGGAAACTATGGTGCGCAAATGGGCCTTCCCGGGCGAAAAGGGGCTCGAGCACAGGGTCGGCGGTCTTGAGAAGAATCATGCGGGGGTGCTTTCTTCCGATCCGGCCACGCATGAACTGATGGTGAAGGAAAGGGCTTTGAAGGTTGCCCGTCTTGCTGACATCATACCGGAACTGGAGGTTGACGGGAGTCTTTCCGGGAAACTGCTTGTTGTAGGATGGGGCGGCACGCTGGGGCACATCCTGTCCGCCGTCCATCAGGTAAGGGAAATGGGCCGTGAGGTAAGTTATGCCCATTTCGACTATATAAATCCTCTTCCGAAGAATACGGAAGAAATCCTGTCGGGCTTTGACAGGATTCTCGTGTGCGAACTCAATTCGGGCCACTTTGCGGACTGGCTCAGGGCAAGGTGTCCGGGGCATGCATATCTTCAGTGCAACAAGGTGCAGGGCCAGCCGTTCCTTGTCCAGGAACTTGTTGAGGCAATAGAAAAAGCATTGTAAAATTTCAGGAGGAGGAAAGACATGACAAAATATACATTCAAGGATTTCAAGAGCGACCAGGAGGTAAGATGGTGCCCTGGCTGCGGCGATCATGCCGTATTGGCTGCCCTTCAGCGTGCCTTGCCGGCAATATGCGAGGAGACGGGAACGGAAAAGGAAAATCTGGTGGTCGTTTCCGGCATAGGGTGCTCATCGAGGCTTCCTTACTATATGGACACTTACGGATTCCACAGCATACACGGCCGTGCCACTGCGATATCGACCGGCATCAAAGTCGCCAATCCCGGACTTGCCGTATGGCAGGCCTGCGGAGACGGGGATGCACTTGCCATCGGCGGAAACCATTTCATCCATGCTGTAAGGCGTAATGTCGACATCAACATAATATTGTTCAACAACAGGATATACGGTCTGACCAAGGGCCAGTATTCCCCGACATCGAAACTTGGGGCAATCACAAAGACATCGCCTTACGGTACGGTAGAGCCGCCTTTCAATCCAGGCAGTCTCGTGCTCGGTGCAAAGGGAACATTCTTTGCCCGCAGCCTCGATTCGGAACTGAAACTGAATGAGGAAATAATGCTCGAGGCCGCCAGGCACAAGGGCACGTCCGTTATGGAGATGCTGGTGAACTGCGTGATATTCAATGACGGGGCGCATTCCGTGATTTCCGACAGGGCGACCAGGGCAGACAGGACAATCATACTGAGGCATGGGGAGAAGATGATTTTCGGAAAGGACCGCAACAAGGGACTGGTATTGGACGGGTTGAGGCTGAAGGTCGTCACCATAGGGGAAGACGGGGTCACGGAAGACGATATCCTCACCCATGATGCGCACAGCGACAATCTCGGACTGCATACGATGCTTGCCGACATGAAATATCCTGAATATCCAGTGGCGCTCGGCATAATACGGTCTGTAGAGGCCGAATCATACGATGCCGCTGTCGAAAGGCAGGTGGAGGAGGTGACTGCGAAGTCCGGAATCCGCTGTGTTGACGACCTGCTGAGAAGCGGTACGGTGTGGGAGGTGAAATGACATAATGGCCGCAAGGCCGAACATAATAATCACATTTTATGAACACATCAGCTATAATGACCGGACTCCGGGCAAAGTACGGCAACGAAAAGGAGTATCTCCAGGCCGTACAGGAGGTTTTGGAGACAATTGAAGACGTTTACAATCAGCATCCTGAATTCGAGGATGCCAGAATCATCGAAAGGCTTGTCGAACCGGACAGGATTTTCACATTCAAGGTGACCTGGGTGGATGACAATGGTGAGATAAGGACCAATACCGGCTACCGTGTGCAGTTCAATTCTGCCATAGGCCCGTATAAGGGCGGATTGCGTTTTCATCCTTCGGTCAATCTCTCGATCCTGAAGTTTCTCGGATTCGAACAGACTTTCAAGAATGCCTTGACAACGCTTCCTATGGGCGGCGGAAAAGGAGGTTCGGATTTCAACCCTAAAGGAAAGTCTGATTCGGAGATAATGCGTTTCTGCCAGGCTTTCATGCTTGAACTGTGGCGCAATATCGGTCCGGACACGGATGTCCCGGCTGGAGACATAGGTGTAGGAGGCCGCGAAATAGGTTTCCTTTACGGGATGTACAAGAAATTGGCGCGCGAACATACCGGAGTCCTTACCGGAAAAGGCATGACGTGGGGAGGTTCCCTCATCCGTCCGGAAGCCACCGGGTTCGGGGCCGTATATTTCGTGCAGCACATGCTGCACCTTCAGGGCAAGGATATAGCAGGAAAAAATGTGGCGATTTCAGGTTTCGGCAATGTGGCTTGGGGTGCCGCTACAAAGGCTACTCAACTCGGAGCGAAAGTCATAGCCATTTCCGGCCCTGACGGGGCCATCTATGACCCGGAGGGCATGAACGACGAGAAGATAGCCTACATGCTCGAATTGCGCCGGTCCAACAATGATGTGGTGGCTCCATTTGCAGACAAATTCCCGAGTGCGACATTTTATCCTGGAAAGAAGGCCTGGAGCATCAAGTGCGACATCGCCATGCCTTGCGCATTCCAGAATGAACTGAACGGCGACGATGCACGTGAACTCATTGCCAACGGCACATGGTGCTGTGCGGAAGTTTCGAATATGGGCTGCACGCCTGATGCCATAGCGGAATTCCAGAAAAACAAGATAATGTTCGCTCCGGGCAAGGCCGTAAATGCAGGCGGTGTGGCTACATCTGGTCTTGAAATGACTCAGAATGCGATGCACATCAGCTGGAGCGCAGAGGAAGTGGACAAGAAACTCCATGAAATCATGGCCAACATTCACCATGCCTGCGTAGAGTATGGGAAACAGGCTGACGGTTATGTCAACTATCTGAAAGGGGCAAATGTCGCCGGATTCATGAAAGTTGCCACAGCCATGCTGGAACAGGGAGTCATTTAGAAGAAAGGATGTATGACGACATCATCGACTCATAGGGCTTTCAACGTGAAACTCAACATACTGTTTCCGCTGATTGTGGCCATAACGGCCTTCCTCTGGCTGGTGCCGACCGACTTTTATGGAATAGACGGACTTACCGTAGTCGAGCAGAGGACCATAGCCATATTCGTCTTTACTGCCCTGATGTGGATGTTCGAGGTCATTCCGACCTGGACCACTTCGGTCTTGTCCATAGTCATAATGCTGCTGACAATTTCAGACAGCAGCGTCTGGTTCATGAAGGGGTCCGGAATCCCTGCGGAGATGGGCACTTTCGTGAGTTACAAGGCTTTGCTTGCAACGTTCGCCGATCCTGTGATAATGCTCTTCCTGGGAGGCTTCATTCTGGCGATAGCCGCTACGAAAGTGGGGCTTGACGTGCAATTGGCGAAGGCTTTGCTGAAGCCGTTCGGCAAGAGGTCGGAATTTGTGCTTCTCGGATTTCTTATGGTCATCGGACTGTTTTCGATGTTCATGAGCAATACTGCTACGGCGGCGATGATGCTGACGTTCCTCGCTCCGGTATTGAGGACACTGCCTCCTGACGGAAAGGGACGTATCGGGCTTGCGCTTGCAATTCCGATAGCGGCAAATCTCGGCGGCATCGGTACACCTATCGGCACACCTCCGAATGCGATTGCACTGGGTTATCTCAACGACTCCCTTCATCTGAACGTCGGTTTCGGGGAGTGGATGCTTGTGATGGTCCCTTATGTGATAGTGATGCTTCTCATATCCTGGGGGATACTCCTGTACCTCTTCCCGTTCAAGCAGAAGACCATTGAACTGAAGATCGAAAACACACACAAAAAGACGTGGCGGACTTATCTCGTGTATGTCACATTCGTGGTGACGATCCTGCTGTGGATGCTGGACAGGGTGACAGGCATCAACTCGAATGTCGTGGCCATGATTCCGGTGGGAGTCTTCTGTGTTACCGGGGTGATCACGAAGGATGATCTGAAGGAAATAAACTGGAGCGTGCTGTGGATGGTGGCGGGAGGCTTTGCCCTTGGACTGGCATTGCAGAGTACTGGGCTGGCTGAACATCTTGTCAATTCCATTCCGTTCGACAGCTGGATGCCTCTTGTAGTGGTCCTCGTTTCAGGTTTCATAGGCTATTTCATATCCAACTTCATATCCAATACGGCGGCAGCCAACCTGATAGTGCCGATTCTCTGCGCTGTCGGAGTGGGAATGGGCGATTTGCTCGATCCTGTGGGCGGAATCAGGACTCTGCTCATCGGCGTGGTGCTTTCGACATCTCTTGCAATGCTGTTTCCTATCAGTACTCCGCCGAATGCCCTTGCGCATTCCACAGGTCTTGTCACGACCAAGGATATGGCTAAGGCAGGCATCATTGTCGGGGTGATAGGATATGTGCTGGGATATCTGATGCTTATTTTTGTAGGCGTCTGATGTTGTTTCATCGAGAGGGAGACTCAAAAGGGCACTTTCTGCGTTACGCTTGACTCGAAAATCCTCATGTACGCCAGTACACTGCGGTTTTCTCATCTGCGCAAGCCTTGAAATTCCTCCTTTTGAGTTCCCTCCCTTTTTATTGTATTTTTTATGAAAAAATTACTTTTTACTCTCATGACGGTCCTCGTCATTTCCGCTCCAGCCTTCGCTTCTCCGGAGGATTCCGGCGCAAAATCCGAAAAGAAGAAGGAAAACCATTTCAAATTCTACGGATTCATAAGGAATTATTTTGCATATGATTCAAGGGAAAGCGCTTCCGGAACCGGCGACCTTTTCTATTATATGCCGCTGGACAGAGATCTGAACGAGGCCGGAGAAGACCTGAACGCCAAGTCTTCGTTCCGTTTTCTGGCCATAACATCCCGTCTGGGCGTCGATGTATCCGGCTACAGTTTCGGCAAGACCGACATGGGTGCGAAAGTCGAGACCGATTTTTACTGCATGAGCGGGACGACGGCCATATTGCGTCTGAGGCAGGCATATCTGACCCTCGGCTGGAAGGATTTGCCGTTTACGGAGAGCGAGAAGGCTTCCGTGTCGCTTAAGATAGGTCAGGCATGGCATCCTATGGCTGCAGACCAGCCTGATGTGATAAGCCTTGCTTCCGGCGCTCCGTTCAATGCATTCAACAGGAGCCCGCAGGTGACGATGGATGCAAATCTCGGAAAGAACTTTACGCTGACGGCTTCGGCAATATATCAGATGCAGTATCCGTCAACCGGCCCGTCAGGCTCCTCTGCCAATTATATGCTCTACGGCATCCTTCCTGAATTTTATGCCGGCCTGTCGTACCGGACAGGAGGGTTTCTTGCACGTGCTGGTGTGAGCATACTCAGCATCAAGCCGCGTTCGACGGGCGATGTGCAGATTGAGGATTCAGCAAATCCGGGCACCTATATTCCTGTCGAAAGCAAGGTGTCCGACAGGATGACGTCGTTTTCTCCTTTCCTGTATTTGGAATATAAGCATAAATTATTGACAGTCAGAGCGAAAACTATCTATGCAAGCGCAGCGGACCACCTCAATCAGGTCAGCGGATACGGAGTGACTGCAAAGTATGACGGGATAAATGAGGACGGACATTGGGAATACGCGGCAACGCATACCTCATCTTCATGGATTTCCGCATCCTACGGAAAGAAATTGCAGGGAATGCTCATGGTCGGCTACATAAAGCCGATGGGAGCAGGCAAGGATTTCGTGGATACCGCCGGCAATTATTATTTCTTCAGCAAGGACGGCGGAAATTTCAAGAATCTGGCTTCGATGTACAGGATTGTGCCGACTGTGGTATACAATCTCGGAAAATTCGCTCTAGGACTGGAGTATGAAGTCACGTCTGCCGAGTACGGGGACACCGTGAAGGCAAACGGGGCAGTGGCGCACGAGGGGGAGTCCGTGAACGGGTTTACTGCTTCTACTCACTGGATAACGAATCATCGTATCCAACTTATGACTAAATTTACTTTTTAAAAATCAGAAATTATGGCAACAGTTACATTTAAGGGTACTCCCGTACAATTGAGCGGGGAACTTCCAAAAATAGGGGAAACGGCTCCGAAATTCGGTGGCGTGAAAGGCGATCTTACTACGGTACATCTTCCGGAATTGCTCGGCAAGAAGGTGGTGATAAACATTTTCCCGAGTCTCGACACTCCGGTGTGCGCTGCTTCCGTCAGGAGATTCAACAAGGAGGCGGCCGCTCTGGACAATACGGTGGTGCTGTGCGTTTCAAAGGACCTGCCTTTTGCCCAGTCGAGGTTCTGTACGGTCGAGGGGCTGAATGACGTGGTTCCTCTGTCGGTGTTCAGATGCCGCCATTTCGACGAGCGTTACGGACTGACAATGACGGAAGGGCCTTTGAAGGGGCTTCTTGCAAGGGCTGTCATTGTGGTCGCAGAGGACGGGCGCATTGTTTATGAGGAACTCGTGCCTGAGGTGACGCAAGAGCCTGACTATGAGGCTGCCCTGAACGCGTTAAAATAACGCTTGCGGGCATGTCATTTTCAGGAAAGGCAGCCGCAGTGTGGCGGTTTTATGCTGACGGCTTCAGGAACATGACTTGGGGCAGACCCCTGTGGGTGCTCATCATCCTGAAAGCCGTGATATTGTTTGCCATTCTGCGGGTGTTCTTTTTCAAGCCCGTGCTTGCGGGGCAGACCGACGAACAGAAGAGCGACAGCGTCGGGACTGAGCTCGTGGAGCGCGCAGCCGTGGAATGAGCGCTGCGGGATGAGGGCTTCCGATACAAACAATCACAAATTCTTCGGACTGACTTTATGATAGATTCTGCATTGATAGGGTGGTCGAGGGCTCAGTTTGCCCTTACTGCCTGCTACCATTGGGTATTCGTGCCGCTCACGTTGGGCCTTGCCGTGATAATGGCGGTCATGGAGACGGTATATGTTGTGAAGAAAGATGAATTCTGGAAACGTGCCGCCAAGTTCTGGCAAAAGATTTTCGGAATCAATTTTGCCGTGGGCATCGCCACGGGCATAATCCTAGAATTTGAGTTCGGGACGAACTGGAGCAATTATTCATGGTTCGTCGGCGACATATTCGGGGCGCCTCTGGCAATAGAGGGAATCTTCGCATTCTTCATGGAGGCGACTTTCGTCGCCGTGATGTTCTTCGGATGGAACAAGGTCGGCAAAAAATTCCACCTTGCGGCCACCTGGCTGACGGGAATAGGCGCATCCATTTCCGCATTGTGGATTCTGATAGCGAATGCGTGGATGCAGCATCCTGTGGGGATGGAATTCAATCCTGAGACGGTAAGGCATGAGATGGTGGACTTCTGGGCGGTGGTGACAAATCCGGTCGCCATAAGCAAGTTTTTCCATTCCGTCCTGAGCGGCTGGATGACGGGAGCGATATTCGTCATAGGCGTAAGCTGCTGGTATCTTATCCGAAAGAGGGATGTGCGCTTTGCGCGGGCGAGCATAAAGGTCGCTTCTGTAGTGGGCATTGTCGGGACGCTTGCCGTGATGTCCAGCGGGGACAGTTCCGCCGTTCATGTCGCTAAATACCAGCCTATGAAACTTGCCGCGGCTGAAGGCCTTGAAGAAGGCGGACCACGTGCGCCATTCTCGATTGTGCCGGGGCTGGAAATTCCGGGGATGCTCTCGATTCTTGCCACGCATGACATCAACGGCTTTGTGCCGGGAATCAACGACCTGCTTGACGGGTATACGGCTCCTGACGGGACTCAGGTGCTTTCTGCCGATGCCAAGAAAGAGAGGGGAGACATTGCCCTTGACGCTTTCAAGGCATACAGGGAGAACAAGGACACAAACCCTGAGGCTGCCGCCGAGGCGAAGAAGGTGCTTGACGAGAATGTGGAATATTTCGGCTACGGCTATATCGGCGACAAGGAGGAACTTGTGCCGAATGTGCCTCTTGTCTATTGGTCATTCAGGGTCATGGTGGGGCTCGGTTGTTTCCTGCTCCTTCTCATGGTTGTAGTGCTGTGGGCAGAATACAGGAACAGGATTGAAAATATGCGCTGGCTGCATTGGGTCGCGTTGTTTTCGATTCCGCTGGTCTATCTTGCCGGTCAGGCCGGATGGATTGTGGCTGAAGTGGGGCGTCAGCCGTGGGCGATTCAGGACCTGCTGCCGGTAAGTGCGGCGATTTCGAGCCTGAGCGCAGGTGCGGTCATCACGACTTTCTTCATATTCGTGGCTGTGTTCACCCTTTTCCTTGCGGTCGAAATCAGAATCATGATAAAGGCAATCCGCAAAGGACCTGAAACAGAAGTGGCAAAATAAAAATCTTGGAATATGTTTGAATACACTTTTCTTCAGCAATATTGGTGGTTTATAGTGTCGCTTCTCGGCGGGCTGCTCGTGTTCCTGATGTTTGTGCAGGGCGGCAACGCAATGATATTTCCTGCAGGAAAGACGGAAATGCAGAGACAGATGATAGTCAATTCCACCGGCAGGAAATGGGAATTCACATTCACGACACTTGTCACTTTCGGCGGGGCGTTCTTCGCTTCGTTCCCTCTTTTCTACAGCACGAGCTTCGGTGGTGCGTTCTGGGTATGGGTGCTGATTCTGATTACGTTCGTGTTTCAGGCCGTGTCATACGAGTTCCAGACCAAGGCTGGAAACATTCTCGGCAAAAATGCCTTCAGGATTTTCCTGACGGTAAACGGCTGCCTTGCACCCCTGCTCATCGGCACTGCCGTGGGGACATTCTTCACGGGTTCGGACTTCGTCGTGAACAAGAATGCCGTAGGCGACAGCCTTGCTCCTGTGATAAGCGTGTGGGGCAACGGGTGGCATGGGCTTGAGGCTATTGCTGACTTGCGGAATGTGCTGCTCGGACTGGCTGTGATGTGCCTTGCTGCAGTGCTCGGAAGCCTGTATATGATAAACAACATCGAGGATGATGCCCTTGTGGCGAATCTCCGCAAGGCTCTGCTGTGGGCGGCTGTGCCGTTTGTGGTGTGCTTCATGGCATTCATGGTGTGGATTTTCCTTTCGGAAGGCTATGCTGTTGACGGTGACGGCGTTGTATTTATGGAAAAGTACAAGTACTGGCACAATCTCGTGCAGATGCCGGTCGTGGCCGTGTTGTTTGCCGCAGGCGTGCTCTGTGTGCTTTATGGCATAGTCAGGACATTGGTGTGCAAGACCTTCCGCAGGGGAATATGGTGGACAGGTGCCGGTACGGTGCTGGCTGTCATGGCTTTGTTCATGCTTGCGGGGTACGGCGGGACGGCGTATTATCCTTCGTATTCTGATTTGCAGAGTTCCCTGACGATTGTGAACAGCTGTTCGAGCGAGTTTACCTTGCGTGTGATGACATACGTGTCGTTCATAATTCCGTTCGTGCTTGCATATATTGCGTATGCGTGGTGGAAAATGGACCGCAGGCGCATTTCTTCTGACGAACTGGAAGGCACACAGGACAAGTATTGAATTTGCCCTCGGCGCATGCTTTAAGAGCCACCTGTCGACGGTGGCTTTTTTGTTTGCTGGATTTGGAAAATGATAGTAAATTTACTATCTTTGAACCGTGCTAATGGATAAGAGGATGAAGTATAATGAATTAATGCGGCTGCTGAAGAAATCCGGTTGCTATGATACGGGAAAATATTTTAAGGTAAGCAATCACGGGTCGGCAGAGGTTGCTTCAGGAACACTGAAGGCAATCAAGCATGCTGCAGGAATTTGATTTTGTTAGGAATAAGCGATATGAAAAAGGTAAAAGCAGTGATAGAACGGGCATCTGACGGAAAATTCAGCATATACATGGATGCAGACGAAATGAATTATCTGATTACAGGAACGGGAAATACTGTCCAAGAGGCAAAAAAGGTTTTTGAAGAAGGTTATGAAGACATGAAGAGGCATTATATGGAAGAAGGTAAGGCTTTTGAAGAAGTGGAGTTTGATTATCAATATGATATAGCCTCCTTTTTGCAGCAATATGCCTATGCTTTTTCTTTGGCTGGCCTTGAAAGGATTACCGGAATCAATCAGAAGCAGTTGGGGCATTATATCAGCGGATATCGGCATCCGTCGGAGAAGACGGTAAGGAAGATTGAAGACAGTATCCATAAATTCAGTCAGGAATTGTCTTCTGTGCATTTTGCTTAATAGTCTCCGCATTCCCTTTCTGCTCGCCGCAGGGCCCTTGCAAACAGTGCGGCGGATACCTGCGGCATCCTTGGCCTTTTTCCGTGCTTGTGTCTTTCAGAAGCGTGGCTTCTGACGACTCGGCACAAAAAAAGGCCGCATCCCTTAGGATGCAGCCGCACCGTTTGCGGAGAGATCGGGATTCGAACCCGAGATACGATTTTGTCGTATACACGCTTTCCAGGCGTGCCTCTTAAGCCACTCGAGCATCTCTCCAATGGTTTTCTTGATTCCGGACAATAATATCCGACCAAAAAGTGGTGCAAATATACAAATTTTTCGTATTCTGCACCACCTTATGCTCTCAACTTATGATTATTTTGCAAGTTCCATAACGACATTGCCGTCAGCATCAATGAATTTCAGGCTTTCTTCGTTGCCCTTCACTTTTGCAACTTTTCCAAGAGCCTCAAGCACGGCAGTCTCAGTCTTCATGTTCTGTTCAGGTCCGGCCATCATGGTCGTAGCCATATTTCCGAATGTCAGTTTGTTGCCTTCCATCGTATAGCCTCCGTTCATGATGTTGCATCCCGAAAATCCGTGAACCCTGTTTTCAGCAACATTGAATTCCACGAAAGGAGTCCTTTCCTCGCCTTCGATAACGACCTCTTCTCCATTTACTTTGACGATGTTCCACTTGCCTGCAATGTCAGGCGCACCGCAGCATGCGGCAGCCGCAAACAATGCAATGCCCAATGCAAAAACAGATAAAAATTTTTTCATAACACTTAAATTAGATTTCAAAGGCCCCTATATGCTTCAATAAGCGTGCCGCAGTCATTCCCACAAAGTTGTCCACGACAATGTCTGCATAAGGTGCGACAGACTCGCGGCTGTTTGTCGTGGCAAGGGCGACCACATGTCCCCCTGAATCCCGTGCTGATTTCAGCCCGTTGAACGAGTCTTCGAAAATGAACGTGTTTTCAGGACTGCTGCCGCATGTCTTCATTCCGAGGATGTAGCAGTCCGGAGCCGGCTTGGACCGGGAGAAATCGTCGCATGTAAGGACATGATCCACCATTTCCCGTATTTCCGGGCGGGATTTATAGACTTGGGCCATCTTATCGCGATTGGAACTCGTCACGATTGCCGTGGGGTAGCCCCCGGCTTTAAGCGATGTCAGAAATTCGTGCGCCCCGGGCACATATTCGTATTTCATGTTCGCTTCGAACTCATACAGTCTGGCCCTCACTTCTTCCCGTTTCTGCTCATCGTCAGGGAAACAGCGCATGAGCGAAGTTGCAATGGTTTCGCCTTTCAGTTTTGCAGCCAGATGCGGATCTCCAAGATAGTCTGCCCCGATGCCGTCCCAAAATTCCGTATAGTGTCCCTCTGTGTCGAGGATTACTCCGTCCAAGTCGAATAGAAATGCACTCTTTGTCATTTTTGTCGGTTTTTGGTGCAAATATAGGAAAAACTGTGCAGTTCCCTCCCAAGCGGTGTTTCGAAGGAACGCGCGGGAATGCGGTCGCTCGACCTCCAGGCGCAGTCGCCGCCTCTGCGGTCTTCGCTTCGCTGTGGAGGCATCGGCTTCCCGGCTTCCGCCTGTCCGCCGTCCCCAACTGCTTACCTGTCGTTCCAATCGCAGCACGGGGAGCGGAGTGGTGAGACCTGCCGAACGGCATAGATAAATACGAATTAGCGGATTTCTCCAAAGCGGCGTCTGGCAAAGGCTCGGGAGGAGAACAAAAAAGCCGCTCTGACGGGCAAGGCGGCTTTTGATATGCATATTGTGGAGATTATTCACCTCCCGAAGATGCTGAACCTAAAGTGAAGGTATCGTCTGCCCAGTCCGCCAGAGCACCTGCAGAGACAATAAACTGATAATTAAAGTTAAATGTCTGCGTTGCAGAATCATAATAGGTATATTCCGCTGCAGTATCGATATACATATACGTCATTCCGTATGCCCCATACGAATATCCTGTAGGGACAGTCACGCATCCGTTCCCATCTGCTGGTTCAGTGAAGCCCAATGTTGCGGAAGATCCGTCCCATGTGAACTGGAAATTATAGCCTGCTTCAGTATCGGGATCTCCGTTCATATACCAGTTTTCAAAACGATACAGGTCCTGATTCTCACTCGCCCTCTGCATTACCTGACTCCACGATTCTCCGAATGCTGCCGAATAATACGTACCAGTAGCATAATCTATCCAAGTATAATCTCTCATTATGCTAACCGAGCATTCTGTGCTGTACAGAAGGTCTGTCTCACTGTCAAGAGTTATGGTTATGGCATTCGTGACACCGATAGTAAGGTCTGTAACATCGAAAGAAATGGTATAGTCGGCATAAATCTCACCGTCAGCAAACTCCACGTGGTCAGGAGCAGAGAAAAGTGAAGCCGCAGGCTCGTCTGCAAATGCAACGGTCACAGGCACAGTTATCGCACCTTCGGAATTCCCGCGGGAGACGGTCACGCTGCATGAAGTCGTCTCCGATGTCGCCACGAATGAATAAGAGGATGTCTCGAAGAACGCCTCGTCGTTGCGAGCCTCATACGTGACCATATCGGTAGGGTCACATGCGGCTGCTGCAGCCAACACTGCCGTAAAAATCAATATTTTGATTGCTTTCATAATCTGATTCTGTTTAATTGTTTTTCATCAGTTCTGGTCTGTTGCAAGGTCGAGAGCAGGGTTGGAATCAAACTCTGCCTGAGGTATCGCATAGATGAAGTCAGCAGCATTCGGCTCCATTGAATATGCAGCAGGCTGATCCTCAGACCTTGTATAGCCCAAGTTCAGACGGCGGAGGTCAGGAGTCCTGCCCATCCCCTCACACCAGAGCTCTATACGCCTCTGAAGGAGAATTTCGTCAAG